>CALUPQ010000144.1 GCA_944322695.1 uncultured Mailhella sp.
TCTGCGCCAAGACCGTGGAACAGAAGGACGGCGTGGTCATGTACTCCATGGAAGTGGACGGCAACTTCTACCGCGCCGAAAAGCTCTTCCCCTACCATGACGGCGACAACGCCGCCTTCGGCGAAGGCAAGCTCCTCGGCCACCTGGACGTGACCCCCACCTTCGACACCATTCCCGACGTGCCCGAATCCCAGGAAGTCATCGACTCCTGGCATCAGGTGAACATCGAGGAAGACGAAGACCGCATCGTCTTCCACGGCCGCTTCGCCCGCGGCTCCCTGGTCATGGTTCTGCTCGAAGGTGAAAAGGAAACCCGCGGCTACTTCATCAACACCGCCGCCTCCTATCATCTGGCCATGTGCTCCGGCGCCTATCTGGAAGAAGACGACCGCGTCATCAAGCAGAACATCAGCAAGGAAGGCCTCTCCGGCCGGTACGACATCAAGATTCTGGTGGAAGACACCAAGTACCAGACCGGGGTCTCCCTTTTCTGCTAACTTCTGAACTGGATTGAAGGGGACGCTGTCGCACGGCGGCGTCCCCCCATGCGCCGGGCTTTCACTTTCCCCCCGGGCGCTCCCCTGAAGGCGGGAAGAGTTGTGCTCTTCCCGCCTCTTTTCCGTCCGTAAAAGCCAGGCATTTCCGCCGCCTCCCCGAAGCGGGGCCTGCCCTGCTCCCCACCAAGACCGCCTGACAGAGGGGCCGCCTCCCCGAATCGAGGCTCGTTCCTGCGCCGGGCAGAGACGAAAAAAGGCCGCCTTTCGAAACGTTTTCGAAAAGCGGCCGGACTTTCGGCCCGCACTTCCGGGCCGGAAAAGACGCCTGAAACACGGCAAACGCCGGGCCTGAGTCGGGACGCCGATAATCCAGTTGAGCTTGCTGGTCTCGTACCTGCGGCCGTGCCCGGGAGAACTTAAAAAGCGAACAGCTTGCCGCACCGGCGGCAGCGGTAGAGATGCCTGTTGTGTTTGTTGTCCATGGCGTGGCCCACCCCGTGCCCGAGCGCCGCCCCGGAAAGGCCGCCGCTCACGGCCCCGAGCAGGCCGCCGGTGATGGCGCCTATGGCGGAGCCGAGCACGGGCACCACCGAGCCTATGGCAGCACCTGCGGCCGCACCGATGCCTATGCCGGAAAAGCCTGCGGCCGCGCCGCCAGCGCCGCCCGCCACCATGCCTGAGACACGATAGCGGTCATCCCTGTACACATTGGAGCTTCTGCACCGCGGGCAAAGAATACTCATGGCGAACCTCGGAAGCGTTGTTTTGCCTGATGATAGAAGAAAAGTCCTCTGCCTGACAAGAGCGTTATGGCGCCGCCGCGTTTCCCGCCCAGACACCGGGAAACGCGCGGGACCGGCAAGCTAGGCTTTTCATCCGCACTCTTCCAACAGAAGAATATTTTCCGCTTCAACGAAAAGCTCCCGTGGCGACTGGGACGGGAAAGACCGGACGGATTCTGAAGTGCCGTCTTTTCCGACACGCACCGAAGGTCCTTACCACGGACGGCAACGGCAACACCGCCAATGGTCTTTTCCGACACGAGCGGAAGTCCCTGAGACCTGCGGAAGCAGCGGCAACAGGTGCTGTTTTTTTCCAGAACGCACGTAAGCCGAAACCAGAAGTGGGCTTTCTGTTATATATCCAGTCTTTTCCAGAGTGCACGGAAGCCCCTTACCCGTCTCCTCGAAGCACAGGCCCGAAGGCGTCTTTTCAGAGCACATGCCCCCTCAGTATCTGCCGGCCGCTCAGGCTCCGACGGACTTTTCCAACCTGCACGGAAGGGGGCAGTCAGGAAAGGCAGACAGGTCTTTTCCGGCACGCACGGAAGGGACGGGCATCAGCTTCCGCCGTCTCCGCCCCGTCCTTCTATCGTCTCCGCCTGTGCCTCCTGTATGCGCTCCGCCTTTTGGGAGCTGCTCCGCCTCCCGCGTGCCGCGCTCCTTCTGCAGGCCGCTTGCCCTCCTGTGGGCCGTCGCAGCGCTCCCCCGACTTCGGGCCTTCTTTCCGGCCTTCAAAGAATTCCCCCGCAGTCTCCCGGCAAAAGCAGCGCCGGCGACACGCCGAAAAAGCAACTCCGGGAATCCCCGCACGCCTTCCCCCTGCCGGATGGCGCACGGCAGCCCTCATGCTCCTTGCCCGCACGGTCTCCGGTCCCTTTCCGTCAAGGAAAAAGGCCCTTTTCCCGTCGTCATGCTCTCGTTGTACCAAATTTTCCACATTTTGGTAGAAAATACCCCGGTCATGCTTTCTTCCTCCTCCTTCCCATTCCTTCCTTCAATAAAAATCCACAAAAAGGTAGAATTTATCTTTTTTGAAATAACCATCTAGCATTTATGGAATATTTTCATGTTTACGCCACAAGGCGGGCCAAAAACCGTCCGAGAACACAAACTACTTTTCCACCTTTTTGTAGAAAATAGCGTTCCCCACACGACAGCTTTCGGGGCGGTACAATTTTATCTCTGACATTTCAGCATATTGAAACACTTTTCTCTTTTTGGCACGCTTTTTGCTTTTACTACGGCAGAACAGAAACGGAGCCTTCCAAAAGGAGTTATCCATGTCAGATTCCAGCCCGATGCGGCATGAAGACGAATATTTCGGCTGCGACGTGTTCACTCTGGACACCATGCGCCGCCATCTGCCTCACGACGTCTATGAAAACCTCGAACAGACCGTGCTGAACGGCACCCGCCTCGACCCCGCCATCGCCGGCGTAGTGGCCAACGCCATGAAGGACTGGGCCGTCGCCCGCGGAGCCACGCACTACACGCACTGGTTCCATCCCCTCACCGGACTCACCGCGGAAAAGCACGACGCCTTCCTCCAGTCCGTGGACGGACGGATGATTTCCTCCTTCTCGGGCAAGACGCTGCTCTCCGGCGAGCCGGACGCCTCGAGCTTCCCCTCCGGCGGCCTGCGTTCCACCTTCGAGGCCCGCGGCTACACCGCATGGGACCCCACCTCTCCGGTGTTTCTCATCGGCCGCACGCTGCACATTCCCACCATGTTCTATTCCTACACGGGTGAAGCGCTGGACCGCAAGGTGCCGCTTCTGCGCTCCGTGTCCGCCGTGTCCCGTCAGGCCCTGCGCATCCTCCGCCTGTTCGGCAACGACAAGGCCCGCTACGTCACGGCTCAGGCCGGTCCCGAGCAGGAGTACTTCCTGGTGGACAAGGCCCTTGCCGCAAAGCGCCCCGACCTCATCATGACGGGCCGCACCCTTTTCGGCGCCACCACCCCCAAGGGACAGGAAATGGAAGACCATTACTTCGGCGCCATTCCCTCCCGCGTGCTCGCCTTCATGGAAGACCTCGAACGCACGCTCTACCGTCTCGGCGTGCCCGCCCAGACGCGCCACAACGAAGTGGCTCCCGCCCAGTTCGAGCTTGCGCCCATGTATGAGCAGGTGAACATCGCCACCGACCACAACATGCTGGTCATGAACCTCATGCGGCACATCGCTCCGCGTCACGGCTTCATGTGCCTGCTGCACGAAAAGCCCTTCGAAGGTGTGAACGGCTCGGGCAAGCACAACAACTGGTCGCTCGCCGACTCCGAAGGCAACAACCTGCTCAAGCCCGGCGACACCCCGCAGGACAACGCGCAGTTCCTCGTCTTCCTCGCCGCCGTGCTGCGCGCTGTGCACAAGCACGGCGCCGCCCTGCGCCTCGGCACCATCGGCGCGGGCAACGACCACAGACTCGGCGCCAACGAAGCTCCGCCCGCCATCATTTCCGTGTATCTCGGCGACCAGCTCGCCGAAGTGGTGCGCTCCTTCACCGGCGACTGCTCCTGCACGAAGAAGGCCCGTCCCACCCTTAACATCGGCGTGGACGTGCTGCCTCCCCTGCCCTGCGACTACTCCGACCGCAACAGGACCAGCCCCTTCGCCTTCACGGGCAACAAGTTCGAATTCCGCGCCGTGGGCTCCTCCCAGTCCATCGCTCCGGCCAACATCGCCATCAACTCGGCCGTGGCCTGCGCCCTGGAAGACATCGCCGACCGTCTGGAAGCCGACGTGGCCGCCGGCAAGGATTTGAACAGCGCCGTGCAGAGCCTGCTCACCAACCTCTTCACCGAGCATGCGCCCATCGTGTTCAACGGCAACGGCTACACCGCCGAATGGCCCGAAGAAGCGGCCAGACGCGGCCTGCCCAACTACGCGAACACCGTGGACGCCCTGGAGCACTACAGCGACGCCGACGTTCTTGCCACCTTCGTGCGGCCTGGCGTGCTCACCGAGCGCGAGTGCCTCTCCCGTCAGGAAATCCTGCTGGAAAACTACGCCAAGACCATCGGCATTGAGGCGGCCACGGCAAGCCGCATGGGCCGTACCCTCATCATGCCCGCGGCCCTGAAGGCGCAGAGCGCCGCCGCCGAAATGGTGAACCGCACCCGCGCCGCCATGGGCAGCGTTCCGGCCACGGAAACGGGCTATCTGGAACTTCTCGCCACCGCCACCGACGGTTTCATGCAGGCTCTGCGCATCCTCGACGAAAAGCGCATCCTCCTGGCCGAAACCCCGGAAGCCGGACAGGCCGCCCGCCTCGCCCGCGACGAAGTGCTTCCCGCCATGAACAAGTGCCGCGCCTTTGCCGACGAGCTCGAATCCGTCATGGCCGCCTCCGACTGGCCCATGCCCTGCTACGCCGACCTCATGTGGACGCACTAACAGGCCGAGCCTGAAGGGAAGAAGCCCGACGGCTTTTTCCCGACGGCCTGCAGGATAAAAGGAATACCGGCGCCCGGGCGCATAAGCCCGGGCGGTTTCTGCAAAAACTTCCTCCTCACCATCATGCCGTCAGAGGGGCAGACGTGCCTTGGCAGTCTGCCCCTCTCAAACGGGCGGCGCGGTACAAATACGCATCACGGTCCGTTATCGTTCCGGCACGCGCACCGCATATTCCCCCGCAAGACGTTTCAAGGACAACACCATGTGCAGAATAGGTTCGATAAAAAGCATCACGCCCGTGGGCCCGCGTACCGCGCTCGACCTCATGCTTCCCCAGCAGGAAGGACATGACAACTCCGGCTACGCCATGGTCATGCAGGATTTGGACGGCCCCTTCGCCGAATGGAAGGACCGTCCCCTTCTCTCCGCGGCCTGCACGCGCGAAGGCATGCGCGCCGTGGACGACTACATGGCCGAACACCACTTCTCCCTGCTTTCCAGCTGGACGCCCAAGTACGACGCAAGACCCGGCCTCGACATACGCCCCATGGAGCGCTACCTCTTCCGCGTCTATGACTACCCGTCCTACTACCGCTACAGCAGCGAGGAGGAAAAGGCCGCGCTGCTTCTGGACACCCGCCTCGCCCTGCGGGCCATGCTGGAAGAAAAGAACGAAGGCTTCGTCTATTCCTTCTGGCCGGACGTGCTCACCCTCAAGGAGATAGGCGACCCCAGAGACATCGCCACCTATTTCCGCCTGTGGGACGACTCCTGCCCTCTGCTGGCAAGGAACATCGTCACCCAGTGCCGCCAGAACACCAACTACGACATCGTGCGCTACGCCGCCCACCCCTTCTTCCTTCAGGGCTACACGCTCTGCGCCAACGGTGAAAACACCTTCTACACCAAGAACAGGGAATTTCAGAAATCCCTGCACCGCGGCTACACCGGCTTCGAGTCCGACACCCAGTGCCTGCTCTACAGCCTGCACTACGTGCTGAATGAACTGAAATGGCCCGTGGAATACTACAAGCACGTCATCACGCCCCTGCCCTTTGCGGACATCGACACCCGTGAGGACGCGGACGTGCTGCGCCTCATCCGCGAGACGCTGGCTCACCTTGAAATCAACGGTCCCAACGCCATCATCGCCATGCTGCCGAACGGAAACATGCTGACCTGCTGCGATTCCAAGAAGCTCCGTCCCGTGGTGGTGGGCCGCACGGACACCATGGTGGCCATCTCTTCCGAAGTGTGCGGCCTCAACGCCGTCATGCCGGACAGGGACGCCTCCGCCGACATCTACCCCGGCGAAAGGGAAACCGTCGTCATCGACAACGACTTGAGGGTACGCATATGCAGACAGTAAAGGCTCTCGACATCACCACCGGCGACCTTCGCTGGCTCATCAGGCACGACCCTTCCCGCTGCACCATGTGCGGCAGCTGCGTGGCCCAGTGCGCGCAGAACGCCATCGAAGTGCGCATGCTGCGCCGCGAGGTCACCATTTCCTCCAAGCCCTGGCCGGAACCGGAAAAGGAGCATGAGGCAAGACCCGTCATCGTGCAGAAGACCGACCTCGCCCACCGCTGCGTGGGCTGCGGCTTCTGCGAAAAGGTCTGTCCCAACGGGGCCATATACCCCGAGCGCAACCCTGACCAGCGCGAGCCCGTCATCGGCCGCGCCAACGGCCCCATGCGCCGCGGCGGCCGCACCAACCTGAACACCCAGCGCACCCTCGACGCCATCGTGGTGGGCCGCATCAGCCAGATGACCGACCCCGCCCTCGACTCCGAGCGTCACACCCTCGACATGCGCGCCCCCTTGGGCCGCGTGCTGCCCTCCCGCGACCTGGCGGACGAACTCGAAGTGCGGGACGGCAAGCTGGTGAAGACCGGCCACACCCCGCCCGTGAACTGGATTTATCCGCTCATCTTCAGCGACATGTCCATCGGCGCGCTCTCCACCCGCGCGTGGGAGGCCATCGCCATGGCCGCGGCCTACCTCAACGAGGAATGCGGTCTGCCCGTGCGCATGAGCTCCGGCGAAGGCGGCATGCCCGTCAGGCTCATGGAGTCCGACAAGCTCAAGTACTTCATCATCCAGATAGCCTCCGGCCATTTCGGCTGGGACCGCATCGTCAAGGCCCTGCCCCGCATGAAGGTCGACCCCGCGGGCGTGCTCATCAAAATCGGTCAGGGCGCCAAGCCCGGCGACGGCGGCCTGCTGCCCGCCTCCAAGGTGGCCCCGCACATTCAGGCCATCCGCGGCGTGCCCAAGTCCACCCTGCATTCTCCGCCGAACCATCAGGGCCTCTACTCCATCGAGGAATCGGTGCAGAAGATGCACCTCTCCCTCAACGCGGCCTTCGGCTTCCGCGTGCCCGTGGCCATCAAGTGCGCGGCCTCGGCCACGTCCGTGTCCGTGTACAACAACCTTCTGCGCGACCCCTACCGCATCTGCGGCGGATTCTTCATCGACGGCATACAGGGCGGCACCGGCGCGGCCAACGAGGTTTCCCTCGACCACACCGGCCACCCCGTGGTGTCCAAACTGCGCGACTGCTACCTCACCGCCGTGAGACAGGGCCTTCAGGGACAGATTCCCCTCTGGGCGGGCGGCGGCGTGGGCCTCACCGGCAACGCGGCCGCGGACGCCTTCAAGATGATATGCCTCGGCGCCAACGGCGTGTTCATCGGCAAGCTCCTCATCCAGCTTCTGGGATGCGTGGGCAACGAGAACGGCCGCTGCAACAACTGTTCCACGGGCCTGTGCCCCAACGGCATCTGTTCACAGGACCCGCGTCTCGTGGCGCGGCTCGACGTGGACAGAGGAGCACAGGCCATCGTGGACTACACTCTCGCCTTCGACAGCGAGCTGCGCAAGCTCATGGCCCCCATAGGCAACAGCTCCCTGCCCGTGGGCCGCTCCGACGCCCTCGTGGCCACCGACAGCGCCGTGGCCGACAAGCTCGGCATAGCCTACGCCTGCTAGGTTACGGAAACACATCACCAGAAAGGGCAACGCCATGTTCTCCATAGATACTCTTGTTCAGCACGAACGCATGTCCACACAGGCTCTTCTGCTTTCCATAAGCGAAGCCGTGGCCAAAGGCGAAACCGAGTTCCACATCAATGCATCCGGTCAGCACGACATCGGCGGCCCGCTGTGGAACGCCGAAGGACGCACCCTGCACTTTCATGTGACCAACCCCGGTCAGCGCGTGGGCTGCATGGGCCTCGACAACACCGAAATAGTGGTGGAAGGCTCCGCCCCCGCGGACGTGGGCTGGCTCAACTCCGGCGCGAACATCACCGTGAAGGGCGACGCGGGCGACACCGCCGGCCACTGCGCGGCTTCCGGCATCATCTACATAGGCGGCCGCGCGGGCACGCGCACAGGCTCGCTCATGAAGCACGACCCCCTCTACCCCGAACCCGAACTCTGGATTCTGGAGCGCACCGGCTCCTTCCCCTGCGAGTTCATGGGCGGCGGCAGAATGGTGGTCTGCGGTCTTCATGCGCCCGAAGGCGTTTCCGTGCTCGGCGAGCGCGCCTGCGTGGGCATGGTGGGCGGCGTGGTCTATTTCCGCGGCAATCCCGGCTCCTATGCCGAAAGCGACGTAACCGTACGCGAACTCGACGAGAACGACGTCGCCTTTCTCTCGAAGGGCCTGCCCGCGTTCCTCGACGCCGTGGAAAGACCGGAAGCCTGCGGGGCCCTCAGCGTCTGGAGCGAATGGCGCAAGCTCGTTCCCCTTGCCGCGGGCGAACACGCAAAGCGCCTTTCCCTTGCCGAATACCGCACTTCCCGCTGGGTGAAGAACGGCATCTTCAGCGACGTGGTGAAGGACGACTTCCGCGTGAACGGCCTTGTGGAAAGAGGCGACTTCCGCCTGCGCGTGCCTTCGTGGGACAACGCCGCCACGGCCGCGCCCTGCGAATTCGCCTGCCCCGCCAACATTCCCACGCAGAAGAGATTCAATCTGCTGCGCGAAGGCCGCACGGAAGAAGCCCTGCGCCTCGTGCTCGACTACTCCCCCTTCCCCGGCTCGGTGTGCGGCAGCGTGTGCCCCAACCCCTGCATGGAAGCCTGCACCCGCGGAAAGAAAATCGACCTGCCCGTGCAAATCGGCGCGCTCGGTCTCGAATCCGCCGCCCTTGCCGTGGAAAAGCCCGCCGCGCGCACGGGGAAGAAGGTCGCCGTCATCGGCTCCGGCGTGGCCGGCCTTTCCGCCGCATGGCAGCTCGCCCGCAAGGGACACGACGTCACCGTGTATGAAGCCGACAGCGTCGTCGGCGGCAAGATTGAGCAGGTCATTCCCCGCGAACGCCTGAACCACGACCTTCTCACCTCGGAAATCGCCCGAGTCGAAAGCCTGGGCGTCAAGTTCGTCACCTCCTGCCGCGTGGACGGCGAAAAGTTCGCCGGCCTGCGCGAGGAAAACGACGCCGTCATCGTGGCCGTGGGCGGAACGAAGGCCCGCATGTTCAACTGGCCGGGCAAGGAACGCATCGTGGCGGGCATCGACTACCTGAAGGCCGTGAACCGCGGCGAGCACCCTGCCACGGGCAAAAACGTCATCGTCATCGGCTGCGGCAACGCGGGCATGGACGCCGCGGCCGGAGCCTACGCCGAAGGCGCAAAAACCGTGACGTGCATAGACGTGCAGAAGCCCGCCGCCTTTGAAAAGGAAATCGCCCACATCGAATCCCTGGGCGGCAAGCTGCTGTGGCCCGTCATGACGCGCGAAATCACCGAAGAGGGCATCATCGACGACAAGGGTCGCCTCATTCCCGGCGACATGGTCATCATCACCATCGGCGAAGAGCCGGAAATCGATTTTCTGCCCGACAACGTTCCCACCTTCCGGGGAAGCTGGCTCGTGCCCGGCAAGGACGGCTCCGTCCTGCCCGGCGTGTTCGCCGCGGGCGACGTGGTGAAGCCCGGCCTTCTGGTTACGGCCATCGGCTCCGGCGCCCGCGCGGCCGAAGCGGCCCACGCCTTCATGACGGGGCGGAATCTTCGCGAGGAGGACAGCCGCCCCATGGCCGCCTCCCGCCTCAGCCTGGAATACTTCTCCCGCGTGCGCAAGGACGAACTGCCCGCCCCGGACGGCGACTATGCGCGCTGCATAAGCTGCGGCTCCTGCCGGGACTGCGGCATGTGCCGGGCCTCCTGCCCCGAAGGGGCCATTTCCCGCGTGGAAATACGGGGCGCCTTCGCCTACGTGTCCGACCCCGAACGCTGCATAGGCTGCGGCGTGTGCGCGGGTGTATGCCCCTGCGGCGTGTGGACCATGCACAAGAACGAAGAGATGTCCTTCCCCGCCGGCGTCACGGCCTGAAGCCCTTTCCGCCCTCAAACAGACATTCATGGAGACCATCATGCGCAGCATCAACAGCGCCTATGCGGGCCTTCCCGGCAGCTACCTTTTCAGCGAAGTGGCACGCCGCGTCCGCGTCCATAAGGAACAGCATCCCGAAGAAAACGTCATCAGCCTCGGCATAGGCGACGTGTCCCTGCCGCTGGCCCCGGCCATCATCGAGGCCCTGCACGGCGCCGTGGACGAGATGGGCCGTGCGGAAACCTTCCGCGGCTACGGCCCGGAACAGGGCTACGCCTTTTTGCGCGAAGCCATTCTGAAACACGACTTTCTTGCCCGCGGAGTCGAGCTCGAAGCCGACGAAATCTTCATCAGCGACGGCGCGAAGAGCGACGTGGGCAACTTTCAGGAACTTTTCGGCGCGGACGCCGTCATAGCCCTCACCGACCCGGTCTATCCCGTCTATGAGGATTCCAACGCCATGTCCGGCCGCGGCGGCGTGCATGAGAACGGCCGCTGGAGCCGCATCCTCTACCTGCCCTGCACGGCGGACAACCAGTTCCAGCCGGAGCTTCCCGAAACGCGGCCGGACGTGGTGTATCTGTGCAGCCCCAACAACCCCACAGGCACCGTGCTCGGTCGCGAGGCCCTTGCCGCATGGGTGGAATACGCCCGGGCAAACGACACGCTCATCCTCTTCTACGCGGCCTACGAGGCCTTCATCCGCGACGATGCCGTTCCGCACAGCATCTACGAAATCCCCGGCGCGGACGAGGTGGCCGTGGAATTCCGCAGCCTTTCCAAGACCGCGGGCTTCACCGGCCTTCGCTGCGGCTACACCGTGGTGCCGAAGAAGCTCAGGGCCCGCACCGCGGACGGGCATGAGCTTTCCCTGCACGACATGTGGCTGCGCCGCCAGTGCACCAAGTACAACGGCTGCCCCTACATCGTGCAGCGCGCGGCCGAAGCCGCCTTCACGGAGCCGGGCAGAACGCAGCTTCTCGAAGCGCTTTCCGTGTATCAGACCAATGCGGACATGATGCTCAAGGCCTGCCGCGACATGGGCCTTCGAGCCTTCGGCGGCGTCCATTCCCCCTACGTGTGGCTCGAAACGCCGGGACACGTTTCCTCCTGGAGCTTCTTCGACCATCTTCTGGAAAAGGCCGCCGTGGTCTGCACTCCCGGCTCCGGCTTCGGCGCCAGCGGCGAAGGCTACGTGCGCCTTACCGCCTTCAACACGCCGGCCCTCACCCGCGAGGCGCTGGAAAGAATATCCCGCGTTCTCTGACATTCCGGGCGGGAATTCATGTTCCCGCCCCGTCTTTTCCGCAACCTTCCGGCGGGCGCATCCCGCGGAGCATACCATGCCCGAAAACGACTCTCCCACCCTATTTGAGCCCTATCTGGACAGCCTGCGCCACATCGTGCGCTGTCTCGAACCGGGCCTGCCCTTCAGGGAAGTGCTGCACCGGGTTCTCGGCGCCCTTTCCAAGGACATGCCCTTTTCGCGCCCCCACATCGTGGTGCAGAACCCGGAAAACGGCTCGCTGCACCTTTCCATGGCCGAAGGGCAGTCTTCCGTACCTCATCTCACCTACGCGCCGGGCAAAGGCATCACCGGGCAGGTCTTCTCTTCCGGCAGGCCCATCATCGTGGACTGCATGAAGAATCACCCCGACTTTCAGAACCGCCTCTTCGAACGCAGCAAGGAGGAGCTCCGCACTCTGGCCTTTCTGTGCGTGCCCGTCATCACCCGGGAAAAAACGGCCTCTTCCCAGGACGGAGGCTCCGTCGTGGGCACCCTTTCCGTCGATACCCCCATGGCGGAGCCGGACATACTGCGCCTTCGCTGCCGCCTGCTGGAAGTGGTGGCCGCCCTTGTGGGGCATCAGGTGGCCTGCCTGCAGGAAGACATGATTCGGCAGGCCGGGCACTACACGAGACAGGACGACAGGCCCCTGCCCTCCGTGCTTCAGACCATGCCCTCCATCGTGGTCTTTTCCAAGTCCATGAACCATGTGCTGCACCACGTCGCGCAGGTCGCGCCGAGCAGAACCACGGTGCTGCTGCGCGGCGAATCCGGCTCGGGCAAGGAGCTCATGGCCTCGGCCATCCATCAGTGCAGCGACCGGGCATCCCGTCCCTTCATCCGCATGAACTGCGCCGCCCTGCCCGCGGACCTCGTGGAAGGCGAGCTCTTCGGCTGGCAGAAGGGAGCCTTCACCGGAGCGCAGCAGGCAAGGCGCGGCGTCTTCGAGCAGGCCGACTCCGGCACGCTGTTTCTCGATGAAATAGGCGACCTCTCCCTGCCCGCGCAGGCCAAGGTACTGCGCGCCGTGCAGGAGCGGGAAATCGTGCGCCTCGGCGGAGAAAAGCCCGTGAAGGTGGACGTGCGCCTCATCTGCGCCACGCATCAGCCGCTGGAAAAGCTGGTGGACAAGGGACTCTTCCGCGAAGACCTCTATTACCGCATCAACGTGTTCCCCCTCTTTCTGCCCCCGCTTCGGGAAAGAAGAGAGGACATCCTGCCCCTTGCCGCGCACTTTCTGCACCTGTTCTCCCGCAGTTACGGCCGCGCGGCCGCCCGCCTCTCCCCGCAGGCCGCGGACGCGCTTCTCGCCTGGCGCTGGCCGGGCAACGTGCGCGAACTGCAGAACGCCATGGAGCGCGCCGTGCTTCTGTGCGAAGACACGCTTGTGCGCCCCTGCCATCTGCCCCCGGCCATGCGCACGGAACTGCCGGAAGAAACGGAAGAGGAACGTCCCGCCTCCATGGGCTTCCACGAGGAGGTGGGCAGGCTTGAAAAGACAAGGCTCGAAGAAGCCCTCGCCCGCAGCCGCGGCAACATCCATCAGGCCGCGCGCGACATCGACATCACCTACCGCATCTTCTATTACAAAATGAAGAAATACGGCATAGACTACCGGCGCTTCCTGCCCCGGTAGTCCTCCTCCCCCACGGCGGCGGAATCGGTCACGAGCCCGGTTCCGCCGCCGTTTTCATATGTCATTTCCGGGAACTTCCCGCAGAAAGCGCTTCTGCGCGCCGATTGAAAAAGCGCCCGCACCGGCGTATAGAAAAAGCGCGCAACACCCGCGCTTCGGCAAAAGGCGCGCCGCCGCGAACGCGCTCACGGCAAAAGGCCCTAGCGCGCCCGATACGGCAATGCGGCCCGGCCGCGCGCAGACAGAAGACACGACGGCGGAGGCCGGTACGGGAGGGGTTCCATGGCGGAGGATTTTCTGCATTTCATGGCCAGTCAGGCCGAGCGCCGCATTCAGGAGGCGCAGAAGGAAGGCGCCTTCGACCACCTGCCCGGCGAAGGCAGGCCCCTGGAACTTGAGGACGACTCCGCCGTTCCGGCGGAACTGCGCATGGCCTACAAGGTTCTCAAGAATGCGGGCTACCTGCCGCCCGAACTTCAGGACCGCAAGGAAATAAGCACCATTCTCGACCTGCTCGAAAACTGCGACGAAGGCGCGGAAAAGCTGCGCCAGATGCAGAAGCTCGAAGTCATCCTCATGCGCATGAAAAACCGCCGCGCCCGCTCCGTTGCCATAACGGAGAATGATACTTATTATGAAAAAGTGGTGCGCCGCGTCACTCTGCTGAAAAAAGGCGTGCGCTGAGTCTTTTACGCCCGGCGGGACCGTCCCGCCCCTACCCCATACAAGGACGACCATGATGCCCATGAACGATTCGGGCCCCCGCATCCATATCGAGGGAGCCCGTCAGCATAATCTCAAGAACGTCGACGTCGACATCCCGCGCGACCAGCTCGTGGTGGTGTGCGGGCCCTCCGGCTCGGGCAAGTCCACCCTTGCCTTCGACATCGTGTATG
>CALUPQ010000145.1 GCA_944322695.1 uncultured Mailhella sp.
TGGAAATGGGCGCGGCGGCCTGTCTGGTCAATACGGGCATCGCCTCTTCCGACGACCCCGTGACCATGGCCATGGCGTTCCGCCGTGCGGTGGAAGCCGGACGCGCCGCCTACCTTGCCGGGGCGGGCGTCGTGAGCTCCGGAGCGGCGGTGGCCTCCTCTCCCCTCACGGGCTTTCTGCGCTAGAAACAAGGTCGGCCGGAAACCTGCCGGAAGAGACTGACAACTTTCGTGAATCCGCCACGCCGTGCGGAGCGCTCCACACACGGAGCACGCTGCACGGCGTACACCGGCCTGCTTACGCCTTTCCGTTTTTTGGACGAACCGCAAGGCTGACGACTCCAGGGCCGCCATGTGCCCGAAGCCCCCGTTCTCCGGTACCGGAAAATTCTGCGTAGGAAAGGCAGGCTCCTTGGCAGCGACGGCCCCTCTTTCTCCCCCTCCCGCATCACACCGGAAAAACGGAGAGCCGGTTCTCAGAATCCCCCTCTCCGCCCTCATCATAAAGGCACATATTATGGATACTCCTGTTCTGGCTGATACCTTTGCGCCGGGAGAGGCGCATTTCGACGAATGTCTGGCCGAATGGCCGCGCGAGCGCCGCACGGAGCTGGCCGCCCGCGTGACGGAGCGCGACGTGCTGGCCGCTCTGGAAAAGGACGTACTGCGCCCCGAAGACTTCATGGCGCTCCTCTCCCCCGTTGCCGCGCCGTTTCTGGAACAGATGGCCCGGCGCTCCCGGGAAATCACGCTCCGCTTCTTCGGACGCGCGGTCAACATCTTCTCCCCGCTGTACGTTTCCGACATCTGCACGAACCACTGCCGCTATTGCGGCTTCAATGCCGACAATCATCAGAAGCGCCGCCACCTTACGGTCGATGAAGCAGCTGCCGAAGCCTTCGCTCTGGCAGACGCGGGCATAAGCCATATTCTGCTGCTCACCGGCGACGCGAGACATATCGCCTCCCCCGAATACATCGCGGAAGTGGCAAAACGCATCAAGCCGCGCTTCGCCTCCGTGGGGGTGGAAGTCTATTCCCTCACGCTGGAGGAATACCGCCTGCTCATCCGCAGCGGCGTGGACAGCATGACCATGTTCCAGGAGACCTACAACCGCGAGCTTTACGAATGGCTGCATCCGGCAGGTCCCAAGCACGACTTTCTGTGGCGTCTCAACACGCCCGCCCGCGCCGCGAAAGCGGGCATGCACAGCGTGGGCATCGGCGCGCTCATCGGCCTTGACGAGTTCATTCACGAGGCCTTCTGCACCGGCCTGCACGCATGGTGGCTGCAGAAGCACTTCCCCGGAGTGGACATCGGTCTTTCCGTGCCGCGCATGTGCCCCCACGAAGGCAGCTTCGAAGTGAAGCACGGCGTGGGCGACAGGCAGTTCGTCCAGTACATCACCGCCCTGCGCTGTTTTCTGCCGCGCTGCGGCATCACGGTCTCCAGCCGGGAAAGTGCGGACATGCGCAACCACATCGTTCCCATCGGCGTCACCCGCGTGTCCGCGGGCGTGTCCACGGCCGTGGGCGGCCGCGTGGTCAATGCGGAAAACTCCGGCCAGTTCGACATTTCCGACCATCGCTCCGTGCAGGAAATGACCCGCGACCTTGCTGCCCTCGGCTATCAGGCCGTGGCCAAGGACTGGGAAGGCTGCGACTTCTAGCCATGCTGAACGGCGTTCTTTCCTCCTTCACCGCTGAGCAGAGGGCAAGGCTTGCAAGCGCCCGCGTAGGCATTGCCGGCGCAGGCGGCCTCGGCTCCAACGCGGCCATGATGCTCGCCCGCTCCGGAGTCGGGCACCTGCTCATCATCGACGGCGACCGGGTGGAGCCTTCCAACCTCAACAGGCAGCACTACTTTCCCGCTCATGTGGGACGCCCCAAGGTGGAAGCGCTCTCGGAGCAGCTTCTCAGCCTGAACCCGGACATGGAAATCGACGCCAGGCCTCTGTGGCTGAACGCGGAAAACATTCCCGTGCTTCTGCAGGAAGCCGAGCTCTGGATTGAAGCGCTGGACGGGGCCGAAAACAAGGCGCTGTTCGCCTCGTCGGCCATGGCCGCCCGAAAGCCCGTCATCTGCGCTTCCGGCATGGGGGGCTTCGGCGGATATGCCATGAAGCGCCGCCGCATGGGACTTCTCACCGTGGTGGGAGACATGAAAACCGACGTCGCAGCCCATCCCCCGCTCGCTCCGCGCGTCATGCAGTGCGCCGCCATGCAGGCCGACGCCGCGCTGGAATGGCTGCTTACAGGAACCATTAAAGACTTACTTTAAGGATTCATCATGCCCCGCATACTTCCCGGAGAAACCGATATCTACGCCCTTACCGATTCCCGCCTCGCTCTAGGGCGCAGCGTGGAGGAACAGGCACGCACTTTGCTCGAAGCAGGCGTAAAAATCCTGCAGTACCGTGAAAAACACGCTCATGCAGGAGTGATGCTGGAAGAATGCCGGCAGCTGCGCCGCCTCACGCGGGAAGCGGGAGCCTGCTTCATCATCAACGACCATATCGACATCGCCATGCTGGTGGATGCCGACGGCGTTCATGTGGGACAGGACGACCTGCCCGTACCGGAAGTGCGCCGTCTGCTGGGGCCCGACAAAATCATCGGCCTCTCCACGCACAGCCCGGAGCAGGCGAAGGCGGCGGTCATGGCGGGAGCCGACTACATCGGCGTCGGCCCCATCTTCGCCACGCAGACCAAGGAAGACGTGTGCGCCCCCGTAGGATTTTCCTATCTGGAATGGGTGGTCGCTCACATCGACCTGCCCTTTGTGGCCATAGGCGGCATCAAGGAGCACAACATCGCGGAAGTGGCGAAACGCGGAGCGACCTGCTGCGCGCTGGTCTCCGAGCTCGTGGGCGCGCCGGACATCGCCGCAAAGGTGCGCGCCGTGCGCGCGGCCATGCACGGATAGACTCCTGAACGAAACGTAAAAGAAGGGCGCAGGGGGCTTACGTTCCCTGCGCCCTTGATTTTTTCCGGCCTGCAAAAATTCGGCCCGCCGCCATCGGCCCATGCGTTCTACTTTCG
The DNA here is from genome assembly GCA_944322695.1 of uncultured Mailhella sp. Taxonomy (GTDB): domain Bacteria; phylum Desulfobacterota; class Desulfovibrionia; order Desulfovibrionales; family Desulfovibrionaceae; genus Mailhella. Next base: position 3,041 of record CALUPQ010000145.1, read on the forward strand.
GCCGCGCCTGACAAAGAGCCCTTCTACAAAAACAGGGCCGTCGGGACACTTTCCATGCGCTCCTTCGAAAAAGATTGTCCCCCTCGAAAGAAGCGTCTCCGCTCAGGACACGAAAACCGCGCTTCGCACGTCCCTTACGCATGAAAAATCTTTGCCGAAAGCCACGCGAATGTGGCCGGAACCTCTCTTTTCCGGGCATGGACGGACGAACGTACCCGCAATAGCCCGCCCTACTTTCCGAACACGTCCGCGTCCAGCACGGGCATGATGCGCGGCTCACGCCATTCAGGATATTTCGCCAGCAGCAGAGGAAGAAGCGCCGCCTCTCCCTCGGCCCCCTCGGGGACATCGGACGGGGCGAGATAATAGAAAATCCGTGCATCCATGCCTTCCATCACCGTGCGGCTGGTCACGAACACATAGCCGCAGGCACGGGCGAAGTCTTCGGCTTCGGCAAAGGTGTCAAAAGGATAAACGTTGCCCGCGGCATCGTGAAATTCGAATCTGGTCGCCATACAGCCCCCGCATGCTTTCCGCCGGGCCACTGCGCGCCCGACGCGCCTACCTTACCCGGCTGAAAACTCCCGTCAAGAAGGAAGTCCTCGGTGAAAAAACGCCTCAAGGTCGGTCTTCCCCTGCTTTTCACCGTCCCATCTTCCCGGGCATGACCGCGTCGCCGCCCCCCGGCATCCCGGCAGATTGCCCCGCCTGCTCCAATTCCGTATCCGACTTGTCAGAAGCGGGGGAAAGCACTATAGAAGGGGGACGTACATTCCCCGGCGAACCGTCCGCCGGGACAACAAAGGAAGTCTTATTATGAGCGATTGCGAACACAACTGCGGCAGCTGCGGCCAGGACTGCGCGGAACGCACCGAACCTGCCGACATGAAGGTGAAGCCCCACAAGTTCTCCACCGTCACGAAGGTCATCGGCGTGGTGAGCGGCAAGGGCGGCGTGGGCGCGTCTCTCGTCACGGGCCTGCTCGCTTCCAAGATGCAGAGCCGCGGTTCTCATGCCGCCGTGCTCGATGCCGATATCACCGGACCTTCCATTCCCCGTCTTTTCGGCCTTACGCAGCGCATGTCCGGCACGCAGCTGGGGCTGAACCCCGTCCGCTCCGCCACCGGCGTGGACATCGCTTCCATGAACCTGCTTCTGGAACACGACACCGACCCCGTGGTATGGCGCGGCCCCGTCATCGCCAATGTCGTCACCCAGTTCTGGTCGGAAGTCATCTGGAACAACGTTGACTACATGTTCGTGGACATGCCTCCCGGAACCGGCGACGTTCCGCTTACCGTCTATCAGTCCCTGCCCATCGACGGCATCGTCATCGTCACCTCTCCGCAGGAACTGGTTTCCATGATTGTGGAAAAGGCCGTGAACATGGCCCGTCTCGACGGACTGAACATCCCGGTCATCGGCCTTGTGGAAAACATGTCCTACTTTGAATGCCCGGACTGCGGCAAGCGTCACTCCATCTTCGGCGAAAGCCACCTCGAAGAAATCGCCAAGCAGTACGACATCCGCCACATAGCCCGTCTGCCCATCGACTCGTCCATCGCCCGCGCCTGCGACCAGGGCGCCATCGAAGCGGTGAAGAGTCCCTGGCTCGACGACATGGCGGACGCCATAAGCAGCCTGTAACAGCGTTTCACGTCGTAAAGTCTCGGCTTTGCGACGTGAAGCCGAGGACTGAAACACCATGACGCTCAGCGGCAGAACCGTCTTCTTCCGCCGCATGTCCTGTCGGAAGACAACGTCCGTACCTTCGGCAGAAAAAGCGGGCATGCCTCTGTAAAGCGTCCTTACCGTTTCCTCCACATGAAAAAAGCGCCCTTCCCTTCCGGGAAAGGCGCTTTTTTCCATATTTTTCTTCCGACTACCAGCGGGACAGTATCTGATACGCCGTCGTAGCCACAAGCATGGCCACTGAAGTGTTGAACACAAAGCTGAACAGGGCCCATTTTGCGGAGCCTGTTTCCATGCGTATGGTTACGAGACTTACGAAGCAGGGAGCGTACAGAAGCACGAACAGCAGGAACGACACCACGGAAGGAATGTCCCAGCTCTTGTCTCTGGCGATGAACTGAGCCAGAGTGGAAGAATCCTCCTCCGTATCATAAAGGGAATAGGCCGTGCCGAGCGTCGTCACAATGACTTCCTTGGCCGCAAGACCGCCGAGCAGAGAGATATTGGCTTCCCAGCCGAAGCCCGCATAGCGGCTCACGGGCTCCATGGCCGCACCGATACGCCCGGCCACGGTATGGCGCAGCGTCTCCTCACTGAAACGCCCCATTTCCGCACGCATGGCCTCCTCAATCGAAGCATGCAGCGCGGAATCGGAAGTCGCTTCCAGTCTGCTCTGAAGACCGGCCATGGTCACCTCATGCGCCTGAATTCTGTCTTCGGGCAGACCGGGATACGTCATGGCCGCCCATACCACAACGGAGATGGCAAGAATGACGGTTCCGGCCTTTTTCAGGTATTCCCAGGTACGCTCGCCGGCATGAATGACCATGCCCTGCAGAGTTGGCATACGGTACGGAGGAAGCTCCATGACGAACGGCGTGGCCGGTCCCTTGATGAAGGAGGAACGCAGCACGCGTGCCGCAATCATGGCCACGACCCAGCCCGTAAGGGTGAGGCCGAACATGACAAGCGCCTCGTTTCCGGGGAAGAACACTCCTGAAAAAACGATGAATACCGGGAGTTTGGCTCCACAGGCCATGAAGGGAACGGTAAGCAGCGTAGCCAGCTTTTCACGGGGACTGCGCAGCGTACGTGCGGCCATGATGCCGGGAACGGCGCAGCCGCCCGCTATGCCGCCGCCGAGAATGTACGGTACCACCGATGCGCCATGCAGACCGAAAATACGGAAAATTCTGTCCAGCATATAGGCCATGCGCGCCATGTAGCCGGAATCCTCAAGAATGGCTATCTGCATGAATATCAGCAGGATAAGCGGCACAAAGCACATGACGCCGCCCACGCCGTCGATAATGCCCGACGTAAGCATGGATTTGAGCACGCCGTCGGCCATGCAGCCGTCCACCGTGTCGCGCAGCCAGCCGAACAGCGCCTCCACCCACTGCATGGGAATCTCGCCCAGCGTGAAGGTGATGCGGTACATGAGGTACATGATGCCGAGCATGATGAGCGGCCCGAGGAACTGATGCGTCAGAATACGGTCCGCCCTGTCGGACAGGTCCATGCGCTGGGCTATGTCGTCGCGCCGCGTGAGAACGCCGCGCAGAAGAGAGCTTATGTACCCGTAGCGGTAGTCGGCAATGATGGCTTCCGCACTGGTGCCGAGGGTGGCCTTCAGATGAGCCTCCACCTCGTCGAGGTGTTCCTTCACGTGGGCCATGACTTCGGGCTTGTCATGACTGAGCTCGGCAAGAATCTCCTCGTCGTTTTCCAGCAGCTTCAAGGCCAGCCAGCGCGTAGGATAGGGAGCGCAGCCTATGCCTTCCTTGTCCAGCGACTCCGTCAGGTGCTCAAGAACCGGGTCGAGGTCCGGCCCGTAGGAAATGCGCAGAGGATTCCACGGACGGCCTTCGAACTTTCTGCTGAAGGCCATGGTTTCATGCAGGTATTCCTGCAGGCCCTCGCCGGTACGGGCCACGGTCTCCACGACGGGCACGCCCAGCCTTGCGGAAAGTACCGGCACGTCAATGCTCATGCCCATGGCACGGGCTTCGTCCATCATGTTCAGACCGATGGAAACAGGCACGCCCATTTCCATAAGCTGCACGGCAAGATACAGATTGCGCTCCAGCGCACCGGCATTGAGCAGGGCCATGACCGCCAGCGGCTTTTCCCTGCCAATGACACGCCGGGCCACGCGCTCTTCCTGAGTATAGGCCGTGAGGGAATACGCTCCCGGCAAGTCGATGATGCGTATGGATTCCCCGTCGCAGTGCGCTATGCCTTCCTTCTGCTCCACGGTGATGCCGGGATAATTGCCCACATGCTGACGGGCCCCGGTAAGCGCATTGAACGACGTGGTCTTTCCCGAATTAGGATTGCCGGCGAGCGCCAGCGTGGGCAGCGCGCTGCGCGGCTGCCCTTCATCAGAATGATGGAAGTACGACATCAGTCCGCCGTCTCCACCAGAATAAAGTCGGCTTCATTATTACGCAGGCTCAACGTAAAACCCGGCAGACGGAGGGCGACGGGGTCGCGCAGAGGAGCGCGGCCTATCACTTCCACTTCCGCTCCGGTCACCAGCCCCATGTCACGGATACGGCGGCCCAGTTCTCCATCGGCCAGAACGGAGGCAATGCGCGCCTTGCGACCCACGGGAAGGGAACGAAGAGGTATGCTCATGAAAACACCCTTAGAAATGCTGCAGTTCAGTCTCCTCGCACCGGAACGCTCAGGCTTCATCACACCACAGCGGTCCCCCTCCGCAGTGTGCGGCAGTCCCTGCCAGTGGACTGCACTCGCCCGCAATTCCGGTACGAAATACGGTTTCAACAAGCTAAACCCCAGCCGCTGCCTTGTCAAATCATGCCCTCGTCCTTGCCCCTCCGCATAAGCTGTGGCATATTTGCTCCGTCTCAAAAGGCGCCGCCGCCATGGTTGCAGGCGGACACCATTCTCAATCTCAGCCCCAAAGAAACCATGCTTCCCCTGCTTGACGTTCAGCACCTCACCGTATCCTTCGGCCATGTTCCCGTTGTCCGCGACCTCAGCATACAGGTATTCAGGGGGCGTACGCTCTGCCTCGTAGGCGAGTCCGGTTCGGGAAAAAGCATGACGGCCTTTTCCGTCATGCGTCTTGTGCCGCAACCGGGCCGCATCACGTCCGGCTCACTGCTCTTTGCCGGGGACGACCTGCTCCGGCTTGAAGAAAAAAACATGCGTGAACGGCGCGGACGCGACATTTCCATGATATTTCAGGAGCCCATGACGTCCCTGAACCCCGTGCTGCGCATAGGCAGGCAGCTTGCCGAACCTATGGAAATTCATCAGGGGCTGCACCGGCGCGAGGCGGAAAAACGGGCCGTGGAACTTATGGAGCTTGTAGGCATCCCGGACCCGGCGCGGAGACTGAACGACTACCCCCATCAGTTCTCCGGAGGGATGCGTCAGAGAGTCATGATTGCCATGGCGCTTGCCTGTTCACCGAAGCTACTGCTGGCCGACGAGCCGACCACGGCGCTGGACATCACCATACAGGGGCAGATTCTGCGACTGCTCGGCAAGCTCGCCCGCGAACGGGACATGGGAGTTCTGCTCATCACCCACGACCTCGGCGTGGTGGCGGAGGCCGCGGACGACGTGGCCGTGATGTACGCCGGGCAGCTCATGGAACAGGCTCCGGTAAGCGCCTTCTTTGAAAGGCCGCTCCACCCCTATTCCGAAGGGCTCATGGCCTGCGCTCCGCTGGTCGGCAACCACGACCGCACCAGACTGCCGTCCATTCCCGGCATGGTGCCGCTTCCATCGGAGCTTCCCGAAGGATGCTCCTTCAGCCCCCGCTGCCCCCATGCCTCCGAAGCATGCCGCAAGGCCCCTCCCCTCCGAGCCGTGGATGAACACCGTCTCGTACGCTGCTGGAAGGCTTTTTCATAAAAATTTACGAAGAAGGCAAAAAAAGACTTGCCAAGGCAGGGCAAATCGTCTATTCACATTCCTGCGCCGAAGTGGTGAAATTGGTAGACACGCTAGGTTCAGGGTCTAGTTCCCGTTCGGGAGTAAGAGTTCGAGTCTCTTCTTCGGCACCAGTAAAAACATAAGAAAGCTCAGGATGTTAGGTCCTGAGCTTTTTTGTTTTGTTTTCTCTGCCGGAAAGCACCTCATCGTCCCCCTCTTCCTATTTTCCCGGCACGCTCTTCTCAAAAGGGACTGATGCCGGCTCCATAAGTTCACACGGCGGCAGAGTCTGCGGTCCCTCCGCACAGGTTATAGCCCATCATATGCAGACCACACAGGCACTTTCCTGCCAGTATGGGCCATCTGTTCATTTCGCCAAAAAGAAACAGGCAGCCCCCACCCGACCCTTTCATGACGCAAGGGCGACCAGCCTTTCCGGCAGGTCGCCCCTCTTATGGCACGCTGTTCCTTTTCCCAGACGCTTATGCCCGAAGACCGGGACTCCTGCGCGAAAAAAGCGTGGTACAAAAACTTCCATGGCGGAAACGTCTCAGAAGGCCCCTGAAAGCGGCGTTCACTTCAAGGCACTACGGACGCGTTCAGCCGTGGAGGCTCTTTCCATATCATTATGATATGACGGACCGCCCTCCTTCCCTATATCCAGACGAGCTCGTATTCGTCGGAACCGAGGCCCATTTCCTTCATATAGGAAAGCTGGCGCAGCCCTTCCCGGCTTTCCATGCGCTCCACCAGAGGAGCACGCACGTCTTTGGGCAGAGCATAAATCATGTCAACCGAAGCCCTGTCCACGGCCTGTATGTCGGTGGAGGCAAGCATTCCGAGGTCCGGCAGGCGCACAGGTTCGGCGGAAATTCCCTCACAGTCGCAGCTTACCGACATGTTGCGCAGAACGTTGATGTACGCCATGCGTCCCTGAAAATGCTCGACGATGGCCTTGCCGCCCTCCACCATGCGTTCCATGAAAGGCGCGCCGCCCGGCCAGGCTCCGTCCGCCGTCACCTGATGCAGCTGCTGCTTGCCGGTTTTTCCCGAAGCGCAGCCTATGGAAATATTCTTGAGGGACCCGCCGAATCCGCCGAGGGTGTGTCCCTTGAAATGCGTCAGAACCAGCATGGAGTCGTAGCTGAGAAGATGGGCTCCCACGGCGAGCTCCTTCAGGTGGCGTCCGCCGGTCACGGGCAGGACGGCATCGCCTTCGGCGTCCATGATGTCCACAGGACAGAAGGTCCAGCCGTTCTGCTTCAGCACCGCACGGTGCCCTTCCGTGGTCTGTCGCGGACTCGGATACAGAACATTGCATTCCACGATGCTGCTGTCAGGAATGGTCGCCTGCAGGTCCCGCACCCAGTCGCGGGGCAGAATGTTCGGCCCTCCGGGTTCTCCGGTATGCAGCTTGATGGCCACCTTCCCCGTCAGATTCCCGCATACCAGAGCATACATCCGACGCAGGGTATCACCGTCCAGCGACCGTGCGGCATACACCACGACCTTCTTTCCTTCCGCCACGCCGCTCTTCGGCATCACAAGGCCAGCCGCCAGCGCTCCGGCTGCCGCCGCCCCTGTTTTAAGAAACGCTCTTCTGGATATGCTCATGGTATCCTCCTTGCGGTTATGCCGGCTCCTCTCCTTTTTCCGACATTTTTCTCGGAATGCCCTTTCCCTCGGGAAAAAGGACTTCTTTTCACCATGAGTCATTCTGAAGGAAAACCTCCCGAAAGAACAGATACGATTCTCTCCGGAAATTGCCTGATTCTGCTTTTCCCCAGCGTCCACGCTCTCTATGGAAGGATGCGGCATCCAGGAAAAGACGACGCCGGCAAAGCCTACATCCCCAGCCGTTGAAAGCGAAACCCCTTCCGCCTTAAAAAGCACGGGCCGATGTCCCTTTCATCGGAAACATCGGCCCGTCTTCACCACCGGAGGCTGCCCTTCACGGGGCGAGACCTCCGGTAGTTCTCCTTTACACGTCGAAAGAAGCCTGCGTCTCAAAGAGCCGCAGCTCTTTCCTCATTTCAGCCAAGAATGACCTTCAGCGCCTCCAAAAGACGCGCCACGTCGGCCTCTTCAGGCTCAAGCGGCAAATCCATAATCATGCCGAGGCCTTCCATGGCGTCATGAAACGTCTCTTCACCCATGCCGCTCACGGAGGCCACATTGGTCATGGCATTGACGGTGAGAATGTCCATCACGCTTTTACGCAGGGCGGCGATATCGGAGCCGGTATCCAGCACGGCCAGCGCCACCTTGCCGCCTCGCACCACGTCGAGCCCTTCCTCCAGCGTCGCACTCGTGCAAAGCTCGGCACCATGGCTGTCAAAGCAGGAGCGCAACGCGTCCCAGAACGCAGGACGCCGGGTAACGACAAGGACTTTCATGTCTTCGACCCCGGTTCTACTGCGCCTGATGATGGCCGCCGCCGCAGGTGAACTCCATGGAGAAGGGCTGAAGCTTGCCTTCCAGGAAGGCCTGAACCGCCGCGCCCACGGTGGGGAACATACCGGCGAAGAAGACTTCAATGCCCACCTGCTGGAAGCCCATGAGAGGACGCATGCCGATGCCGCCGGCAAGCAGCACCTTCACGCCGTGAGAAGCGAGATGCTGAACGGGAGCCATGCAGCCGCCGTGGTGATGGGGAACGTTTTCAAGGGTGGTGACGTTTTTCACCGCGCCGTCTTCGATTTCCACAAGGGTATAAATGTCGCAGTGACCGAAATGCATGCCCATCTGGGCATCAAGGCCGCCCGGCAGGGCGGAAGGAACAGCAAGAAGAGTGCTCATGGAAAAACTCCGTTCTGGTCGAGTTTGGCCTAACGGCCTGTTT
>CALUPQ010000146.1 GCA_944322695.1 uncultured Mailhella sp.
TTTTATGGCGAAAGAACAAAATCTGGCACATACGAAATGGCTATGCAGGTACCATATTGTCTTCACTCCGAAGTATAGGAGAAAAGTGATTTACGGGCAATACCGTGAAGAAATAGGAAAAATAATATGACAGCTTTGCAATTACAAGGGAATTGAAATTATAGAGGGACATATGATGATAGACCATGTGCATATGCTTGTCATGATACCGCCAAAGTATGCGATATCGTCGGTTATGGTGTATATAAATAGTAAAAGTTCACCGATGATTTTTGATAAATTTTCCCAGCGGAAATATCGGTATGGCAATCGGAGATTCTGGAGCGTGGGGTATTACGTCAGCACAGTAGGTTTGAACGAAGCGACAATCAGGAAATATATAAGAGCGCAGGAGCAAGGGGATATCATGCTCGATAAGAGAACGGTCAAAGAATATACGAATCCGTTCAGTCCGAAGCAGGGAAAGCTCCTTTAGGAGCAGGCTACGAGTCAAATTGCATGGGGGCTTGAACCGTTGAAAAAAGAACGGGGCGCCGACCTGAGAATGTCAAGCTGGCGCCCTTAAGGCGCGAGTAAGTAGCAAGCCCTTACAGGGCTGGACAATCCACCCGTTTTACGGGCGGTCCTGACTCATACAGGTGAGGAAAGAAGAGCCTAAGCCTTCAGCCATTTCAGCCATACCTGACGTTCGCGGGGGCCGTCGCCTTCAAAAAGCCATACGGCCTGCCAGGTGCCGAGCAGCAGTTTGCCCTGTTCCACTATGATGTGGGCGGAGGCGCCGAACAGACCGGCTTTGATGTGTGCGTCGGAGTTGCCCTCGGCATGATGAAAGTTTCCATGCTGTGGAATGCGTTCATGGAAGAAGTGCGTCATGTCGCGGGCCACGTCGGGGTCGAAGCCTTCGTTGATGGTGATGCCGCAGGTGGTGTGGGGGCAGAACACCACGAGAACGCCGTCCTGCCAGTTCTGTGCGGCTACGGCGTCGCGCAGAGGCCGGGTGATGTCGAGCATTTCCTCCCGCGCGTGAGTGGAAAAGAAGAGCTTTTCCATGCTAGTCCTTTTTTCTGCACTCGGGGCAGACGCCGTAGAGCACCATGTGGTGCGAGGTGGGAATGAAGTCGTGCACGCGGCACACCTTCTCCTGAAGGTTTTCGATGGCGTCGTTGACGAACTCTATTTTTTTTCCGCACTTTTCGCAGACCAGATGGTCGTGATGATGCATGCCCAGCGGCTCATAGCGCACCATGCCTTCCTCGAAGTTCACGGCCGAAGCGAGGCCGGCTTCGCACAGCAGCTTGAGCGTGCGGTACACCGTGACCTGCCCGATGGTGTTGTCTTTGGTGCGCACAATCAGAAACAGTTCCTCCATGGATACATGGTCGTCGGCATGGAGAAAGGCTTCCAGTATTTTCAGGCGCTGCGGCGTGACCCGAAGGCCCTTTTGCTTGAGATAGTCGGAAAATTTGCGTTCTACATCTGCCAGATTCGTTTCCATAGGAAGTAGTCCTTTGCGGAGTGGTAGTTTCCCATAGATACGCGCTTAGTCGGCTTCGGTCAATGGGAGCGACGCCAGCCTCGTTGCCGGGCGTGAAAGCTCCGCCAGGACCTGCAGGAAAGAGTCCGGCAGGTCCGGTTTTGTCATATTTCGTTTTTTGTGTTTTTCAGCGGAGTCCGTTCCAGGCTCTGTCGTCCAGTACGCGGAGCCACACGGCGTCGGGCGCGAACATGACGGAGCCGTGAGCATCGGAAAGCCACAGCGCTCCCCAGTCGTTGCCCGGGGCGAAGGTCAGGCTGCAGCCGTTGGCAAAGCGAAGGCTGAGCCGCTCTCTTTCCTGTCCTTCATCCCACACGCGGGAGGAGGATACGTCCGTGAGCGGCTGGCCGATGACGGAGGAGAACACGGCGCTGAGGTCGCGCGGATAGACGGCGTCGGCCTCCAGCACCTGGTCGGGAAGGCGGCCGTCCATCATGCGCAGGCTTCCGCCTCCATGAAAGCCGAGTTCCACGCGCACGGCGCCGAAATCGAGGGCAAAGGGCTCATCGCCGGAAACATAGACTTCCCTCCAGCCTTTGACGTGGGCGTTGGGTTCGCCGATGGCGTAAAGCCTGTTCAGCGAGCGCACGCGCCGGAGCGGAACGCCGATGAGGTGCGCCCTGATGAAGGCCTGCTTGAGCTCGTCCCCGCCCGATACCGGAGAAACCTCTTCCTGCCTGCCGTCATCGGGGGCCTGGACCGTGACCGAAGGTCCGGCAGGCTGCTCATCCTGCCAAGCCGGGGTGGCGGGCTCTTTGGCAACGTCGTCTTTTTCTTCCGTCAGGTCGTCCGGTTCTTCCTTCTGACGGAAATCGTTTTCCGTTTCCTGCGGAACGGAGGGCTTTTCCTGGGGCTTTTCCGTATCTTCCGCCGGGGGCGCCTGTTCTGCAGCGGCGTGCTGGGGCGCGGTGAGGCGCGGCGTGAAGGGCAGGCCGTGTTCCCGCAGCGACTGCCGCAGGAAAAGCTGCACGGCTGTGGACATGTCCAGTCCCAGTTCACGGAAAAGAGCGTCGGCCCTGGCGGCCAGTTCGGGGTCCAGGTAAAGCGTTTCGGGCATGACAGGCCTCACGGTTCAGGTTGACTTCCCCGGCGGGGGAAGGGGCGCTTCAGTATCACTCCGTCCCGGTCTGAAATCAAGAGCTTGCCGACAAGGCCCTTTTGTGCCCGGCCGAAGAAGATGCCCGCAGCGGGCAGAAACGCGGCGACCTCAGAGAGAGCGGAGCAGTCCTCCGGCGGCTTCCTCCCTGACGGGAAGCTCTTCCGAAAGCACGTCGAAAAAGGGATGCCTCTGCCAGTCCCGCCAGTTGCCCACCACATAGATGAGGGAGCGGGCGCGGGTGAGGGCCACGTTCAGGATGTTGGGCGTGCGCGATGCCCACTGTCTGCTGCCCCAGCCCGCCTGCCCCGGCGCGGAGCCGAGCACGAGAAAGACGATGTCGGCCTCCCTGCCCTGAAAGGTGTGAATGGTGCCGCAGCGTACGCGCTCTTCCGGCATGTGCATGGCCCTCAGCAGGGCGCGGCAGTGCCACGCCACCTTGCGGAAGGGAGAGATGACGAAAACGGAGGCTTCCTCCTTGTCGTCGTTCTTCATGGGCCATGCTTCCTGAAGACGGAGAAGGCAGGTGCGCAGGCAGGCAAGCTCCTCCTGCACGAGCTGAGTGTCCGATACCTGACCGTTGACGTGGAACCAGCAGCTTGCTCCCAGCGGCGAAGTCACGGAGCCGAAGCTCCGGCAGGCCTGCACCATCTGGCTGTCGTAGGCGATGCGGTTGGCTATGCCGAACATGGGCTCGGCGCAGCGGTGATGGGCGCGCAGGGGGTAGCCGGTCCACACTCTGCGGCCTGCGCATTCCATCCATGTGCCGAGGCGTGCGCTGCGGTCGGCGAGCGTCTGAACGGACTGGTTTTTCGGGGACCACGGCTCGAGGTTCAGGCCGCCCTGCTCCTGCCGGGCGCGCAGAGTGTCGAGCAGGGCCTCCGGCTGGGGAACCACGGGGGCTATCTGCTGCGGGTCGCCGATGACGGCGGCCCTTGCCGCCCGCCAGAGCGCCCCTGCCGCGCTCTGCGGCGTGGCCTGACCGGCTTCGTCCAGCAGAACCCAGTCCAGCGACTCCTGGCCCATGCCGGAAAACAGGCGGCCGAAGGAGGCCAGCGTGGAAGAGACCACGGGAACCATGAAGAACAGCGCGTTCCAGATGGCTCTGACCGGGATGTCCTCCACGGAGGCGCCGCGCAGGTGGCGGGTGATGACGCCGATATCGGTCATGCATTCGCGCGCGCAGGATTTGATGGTCCATTCGTGCAGGGCCAGCGCCTGCAGAAAAAGGCGCGAGCGCAGCCGCTCCAGCTTTTCATCGTTCCATACGCTTTTGAGCTGCCAGTCCTTGTCCTGCCAGAAGGCACGGCAGGGGTGACGCAGGGCTTCTCCCTCAGCCGGGGCTCTGTCCATTTCCTCCTGTGCCTTTCTGGCCAGCGCCTCCAGCGCTTCCAGCCGGGCGGCAAGCTCAAGGGCGGCGTTGTCTTCCTCCCGGGCCGAAGCGCGAAGCACGCGGCTCTGCTCCATGAGTTCCATGAAGCTCGCAAGAAGCGGGGAACCCGGACGTTGCCTTTCCGGAACGCCGGTGTCCTGCGCGCGGCGCGCAAGCTCCTTTTTGTAGCGCCGAAGTTCGGCAAGCGTGGCAAGAAAGTCCTGCTTTGCCTTCTGCCACTGTTCCCTTGCCTTCTGTTTCGCCTCATAGCCGCGGTACTCGTCCAGAACCTCCTTCATGCCCGGCAGGACGATGTTTCTTTCCGCATCGCGAAAACCCCAGAAAAAGGCCCGTGCGAACTGCTCGCAGTTCCAGGCGGAACCGAGTACGGCGGCCAGCAGTCCCCAGACCGGCGGCGGAGCCGTTTCTCCGTCGGCAGGGCAGAAGGCCGCGTTCACGGCGGCGGCCACTTCGGGGAAATACCCGGCATGAGGGAAATCCTCGTGGGAAACGGCGTGCCATGCGGGAAGAAAGCGCGTGATGTTTTCCACCGCGGCGTTGTTGCTGCCCGTCGCCACCATGCAGGTGCCGCGCATGATGTCGCTGCGCAGGGCGTAAAAATCGCCGGAGGCGGAGGTGAAGGCCTCGAAGGGCTGCTTCAGGCCGGCCAGCCTTTCGGCCCGCCTGACCACAAGTTCCGCCACGACTTCGCAAAGCAGCCTTGTCTTGCCCGTGCCGGGCGGGCCGTTCACCGCCGTGAGTTCTCCATGCAGAATTTCCGTTACCGCCGCAAGCTGCGCCGGGAGAAGATGCTGCCTTACCGGGAAAGGCCAGCGACCTTCGGGCAGGCGCTCAAGGGAGAGCGCCCTTTCTCTTGCCGAGCGGCTTTCCTCGCCTTCGGCCAGCACGTCACGGCGTTCGACGTGTTTTTCTTCTCCTTTCATGTAACGGGCGAAGACGCCCTTGAAGCCGTGCTTCGAAAGAGAAAGCAGATGGTCGAGGTCCGAAAGGTAGAAGGAGTTGAGAAGGTCGTTCTGTACGTCGTCGATGCGGCGGCCTTTCGGGTCGGGGCGGAAATAGACGGAGCGCACCACGATGCGCGCCTCTTCTCCCTCCACCTGCATCATGTCGAAAAGGCGCTGGATTTCCTCCTGTATCCACGGTCCGCGGAAGGGCTCGTCCAGGGCCGCGCTCCGGCGGTCGAAGGCGGACTGCATATTAAGCATGTCGATGGAAAGCTGGTCCAGACTTTTGCCTTCAAGGCAGCGGGCCAGGCCGGGCACAAAGGCGGCGGGAACATAGCTTCCCGGTACGGGCTCGCCCGTCATGCTGAGAACCACGGCGGCAAGGCAGCCTTCGCCTGTGCCCGGCTCCTCAGGGCGCTCCGGCGCGTTGCCGGTCTTTTTCAGAATGAGGTCGGACAGCCGCTGACGGGGAAGTACGCCGAGATAGACGATATGCCATGCCGCCGAGAATCCCGAGGGCAGCGGCGTGAACCACGGCAATTCGATGTTCTCCACATCGGGGCCGGGAACGGCGGAAAGGGCATCCAGCCTTCCGCCTCCGTCGCGGACCGCGCTCCATGCGGGAAGAGAGGCGGAAACGGTTTCCCAGCGGCGCGCCTTCGTCACGGGCGGACGCGAGGAGCGGGGCACTTCAGGAATGAGGAAGATTTCCGCATCGCGCCAGAAACGCAGAATGGCGGCGTTTTGGCGGCGAAGGTTGTCCTCTTCGGCCTTTCGTTTTTCATCGGCCGCAAGGTCGGCGGAGCGCTCCGCCTTTTTCAGAACCTCGTCTTCCGCATCGTCCGCGTCCTTCATCATGGCCAGCGCGCGGGATACCAGGTCCGATTTTCCGGGGGATTTCTGCGTCTCCGGGGCGGACTTTTTTCCCTTTGTGCCGGTGCGGAGCGTGCGGGAGGTCGGCTCCTGCAGCGGGGTGCGCCGGGAAGACGCGGCTTTTTTCTGCGCCTCCGAAGGCTCGGGACACTCTCCTGTGTCGGCCATGGCCAGAAAGGAGGCCGCCATTTTCCGCACGCCGTGCCGCTGGAACTGCACCATGACCTTGCCGTCCGTCACGGCCAGAACCTGACCGGCTCCCCACTGGGGCATGGACGGATTGATGACCAGGTCTCCCACCTTGAACGTCATGCCTTACCCCCTTTCCATGGCTTTTTTGGTTTTTCTGGTGGGCGGGGCGGCAAGCGGGTCTTCGGGCCAGGGGTGTTTGGGGTAGCGGCCCCGCATTTCCGCGCGCACGGCGGCGTAGGTGCCTCGCCAGAAGCCTGCGAGGTCTCGCGTGACCTGAAGGGGGCGTCCGGCCGGGGAGAGCAGGTGCACCGTGAGAGGGCAGCGGCCGCCGCATACGGCGGGAGTGTCTTCCTGACCGAACATTTCCTGAAGCTTCACGGCAAGCACCGGACCGCCTTCCGGCAGGTAGTCGATGCGTATGAGAGAGCCGGAGGGGACTTTGATATGCGTCGGCGCCTCGCTCTCGAGGCGACGGGAAAGGGAGTAGGGCAGAAGCGCATGCAGGGCTTTGTCCAGAGCGATGGAGGACAATTGCGTACGCCTTGTGATGCCCGAAACCCACGGGCTGAGCCAGTTGTCGAGCGGGTCGGCCTTCAGGGCGGCCATGAGCGCCTCGTCACTCACGTCCGGCCAGTCGCCGCTTTTGTCCATGCGGTGCATGAGCATGACGCGTCCCTGCCATTCACGCAGCTCGTTCGTCCACGGCAGGCAGGCGGAGCCGAGAGCGGCCACGGCCGGCATCAGCGCTTCCAGCACCTTGTTCTCGGGAAGGTCGTTTCCGCGCAAAGGCTCATCGTCAAGAACAAGGCTGCCCAGCCGCGTGCGCCTGCGGGCGAGAACGGCTTCCGTCCTTTCGTCCCATACGACGGAATCTTCCCTCACC
>CALUPQ010000147.1 GCA_944322695.1 uncultured Mailhella sp.
GGCTTCATGGGCAACATGGTGCAGTCCAACTCCATCGGCGCGGCCTGCAACACGGCCTTCGGCATCTCGCCCCTGCTCGTGGGCGTCGTGGTCGCCGTCATCTCGGCCGCCATCTTCATAGGCGGCGCAAAGCGCATCGCCTGGGTCATGGAAAAACTCGTCCCGCTCATGGCTCTCCTCTACGTGGGCGGCTGCCTCGTCATCATCTTCGCCAACATCACCGCCCTGCCCGGCGCCTTCAAGACCATCTTCGTCATGGCCTTCGACCCCCAGTCCGCCGGCGGCGGCGCCCTCGGCATCACCGTGCGTGAAGCCATGCGCTACGGCGTGGCCCGCGGCCTCTTCTCCAACGAAGCCGGCATGGGTTCCACGCCTCACGCTCACGCGCTGGCCAAGGTGGCCCATCCCGATGACCAGGGCATGATGGCCATGATGGGCGTGTTCATCGACACCTTCGTGGTGCTCACCTGCACGGCGCTCGTCATCGTCATCACCGGCGTGTGGAACTGCGGAAGCACCGGCACGGAGCTCGCCCAGACGGCCTTCGACACGGTCTTCGGCTCCTTCGGCAACATCTACATCGCCATCTGCCTGTTCTTCTTTGCCTTTTCCACCATCATCGGCTGGTACTTCTTCGGCGAGGCCAACGTGAAGGCCCTCTTCGGCGCAAAGTACGTCAAAATCTACGCCGCCATCGTGGTGCTCTTCATCGTGGTCGGCTCCGGCCTCAAGGTGAACCTCGTGTGGAACATGTCCGACATGTTCAACGGCCTCATGGTGCTGCCCAACCTCATCGGTCTGCTGGCCCTCTCCGGCGTGGTCGTCGCCATCGCCAAAAGCAAGGAACAGAAGTAAGACTGCGCCCACAGGAGGAAGCCTTTCCTGAGTGTTTCCTCCGCTTCCGCAAAGCATGACTCCATAAAAGCCGGGAATCGCCACCAAGGACGATTCCCGGCTTTTCCATTACGGCGCCTGCGCTGGCTCCGCAGGTACTCATGCCTCTCCGTAAAGGCTCTCCGGTCAGGCTGCCGTCAGTCCGTCGCCTCGCCACAAAGAGGGAACCACTCTGTTTTCCGCGCCCTCATGAGGAGCCCCCCGCACGGAACAGGCCAACACGACTCTCCACTTTGCCGGTCGTTCATGCGCCCCTCCGGCACCAAAACAGCCCCTTATGCCATGGAAGGTATCGGCACAAAACACTCGGTGGTCATTCGGCAATTTCCACGGCCTTTGCCGTCATCCGCTCGGCCATCTCCGGCAGATTGCCCTGATTGGTAAAGGAAATGAGGTTCAGATGGAACAGAACGCATCCCGTAGCGCCATCCTCGGAGAAAATAAGAACCTCCACAAAAAAACAGCATCTCCGCTTCCCAGTGCCTGCTCTTCACCTCGCCTTACGATGCGATAAACGGTCACGCCACGCATTCCGCATTGCCGGACACATCCCCGCCCCGCCGTCCATGCCTCTCCGAAAGTCCACGCCGCACGACAGGACAAAAGCATCAGGCATCTGCTTCGAAAGCGTATCGGAAAGACATCGGAGCATCCTCTCCAGCCCCTGCCGAAAAGGCGACTTCTTCGGGGACGCCCCCCTCAACCCTCGTACGATTCGGACAGAAAAGGGTCCGGTCTGCGATGCGTCAGACCGGACCCGATACAGATTTCAGAGCTCAGCGGAGCAATCAGCCTTCGGCCTTGGCCAGCTCCAGCTTCAGCCTTGCGGCAGCCCCTTCGTTGAGCTTTTTCAGGCGGGCGAGATAGGCGGCCCTGTTGATGAGAGGATGCTCGTCGGCAGGCTTCAGGCTGCGGATGGTATCAATTTTGTCCGCAAGTCCCGAGGAGAAAGGATGCGCCGTGAGGTCCACCTCGATATTCAGTGAATCTTCGGACAGTCTTTCCATGCTTTTTATGTAAGCGCGCACCTGGTCGGGCCCTTCGATGGCGTTCAGGCCCTGCCCGCCCACGGTAACGGCCTTGTAGCTTTTGCCGTTGCGGCGCACATCGTACATGTAGGAAGCCGTACCCCAAGTGTGCCCCGGCGTTTCAAGGACCGTGAACACGTTGTCGCCGCAGCGGAGCGTTTCGCCGTCACGGGCCACAAGGTCCTTTTCTTCCAGCATCTTCCATTCCTTCGGCGTGCCTATGCTTTCCTTCGCATAACGGAAGGCTTCGTTCCAGCCGCGTTCCGTCATGACGAAGCGGGCATTCTTCAGAAGCGGCTTCAGGCGATAATATCAGCCCACATGGTCGAAGTGCCCGTGCGTCATGAGCACCATTTTGACATCATCGTGGGCAATGCCGACCGTACGGAGATTATCGATGAGAATATCCACGAAAGGTTCGTGGGTGGTATCGATGAGCACCCAGCCCTCGCTGGTTTTCACGGCCCAGGAGGAAACCCAGGCGATGCCCACCTGCCAGACGTTGTCAAAGGCCTGATACGGCGCAATCCTCTGCGCGGCGGGGTCGTTAATCCATTCATCCAGAGCCGGAGGCGCTTTTTTGGTGGCTCCGAGTTCCGCGAAAAGACGGTTCACCTCAGCCGTTTCGAGAACAGCGGCATCGGCTTTGGAAACAAAGGAAGGGCAGCACAGCGCTCCGGCTGCGCAGCATCCGAAAGCCAGAAATTTACGACGGGAAACAGCGGTCATAATCATCCTTCTTATTTTATAGCAGTGCAATACTTCCGTACAATATATCTGAAAAAAAATTCCCGGCAACAGTGTGCGGCAACACTTTGCCACGATATTCAAGGTTCCGTAACAAAAGTTCCGTCCACACTGTCCGTCTTTCAAGGAAAGGAGCCTGCAGTCCCGCACGCCCTGCGGCGTACTTCCGACATCACAGCCCGCCCGCAGCAGAACTCCGGAAAAGACTTCCGCCACCGGCCGCAACTCGCCCGACACCGGAACCGCCGTCTTTTTGAAACCCTCAGGAAAAAAGGCGGATGTAACATCAGCGCCCCTTGCGGCCTCCGGCAGTGAATGTCGGCGCGGCTGGCCCCGGTCATTTCTGCAGAGAAAAAGCCCGCACTCCGCCGGACCTCTTCAAAAGACAAAAGGCGGTGCACGCCCCGGAATTTCCGGAAACGGACACCGCCTTCATG
Source organism: uncultured Mailhella sp. (assembly GCA_944322695.1). Lineage (GTDB taxonomy): Bacteria > Desulfobacterota > Desulfovibrionia > Desulfovibrionales > Desulfovibrionaceae > Mailhella. The sequence continues at coordinate 3,107 of CALUPQ010000147.1, forward strand.
TTCAAAGCGACCGCATCACATATCGTCGTGCGGCAGTTTGCGGAAAGGAACCATGATGGACAGCGGGATGCGGAATTCTATGGCGTCCTTGGGGCACTGCAGCGCGCAGGCTTCCGCGTGCCAGCATTCGTCAGGGTAGCGGACCACCGGCACTTCGCCTTTCTTCGAGCCGTAGAAAACATCCATAGGGCAGACGTCAACGCACTGTCCGCACCGGATACATTTGTCTTTGTTGATTACGGGAGGCATATCTTATCTCCAGGACATGACGGCTTCTTCGCCGTTCTTACGGATGAAGTGACGCTTGCCGTCAAGCATGAGGTTCTGCAGCGGATAATCCACGCGGCGGTGCTGTCCGCGGCTTTCCTGACGTTCATCCGCCATGAGGAACATGACCTCCGCCAGTTCGAAAAGATTGAGCATGCCGAGGCAGTAGGTCAGTTCGTGCGGGTTCTCCGCCCGCAGCGTTTCCTTGGCGCGGGCATGGACACGGCGCAGATGGGCAAGACCGGCTTCCAGCATGGGATGGGAGCGGAGCTCACCGCAGTAATCCCAGGCGATGTTCTCCATGGCCATCTTGGCTTCGAGCCAGTGCGCGCCGTTTTCACGTCCGCACAGCTCTTCCACAAGATTCAGACATTCATCGACCTTGGGCTGCAGCAGGGCGGCATCGGCGAACTCCTTGTCCGCCACGTATTCCCTGGCGGCGTCCGCAGCCCACCAGCCGGTCACGGCCGCGCCGGAAATACCGCCGTAGCCTTCGTCGCCGGCGGCATAGAGGCCGGGCACGCAGGTTTCGGATTTGCCGTTGAAGGCAATACCGCTCGAGATGGGCAGCTTCAGCACGTAGGTGGAAAATTCCACGGCCGTGTCAATCATGTCGATGCCTTCCTGCTTGAAATGACGCAGCAGGGTGGAGTTGCCTTCCTGACGCAGCCAGTGCTCCATAAGGTTGAGCTGGTCGCGGGTCAGGCCGGTCATGTCCATGTACACAGGGGAACGTGCGCTTCTGGTGTAGCTTTCGATATGGCGCTTGTTCACTTCCATGGTGATGTCGCCATAGAGCGGATTGGGCTTCTTCAGGAACGGTCCGATGGGCTCACCGGTATGGTCGCGCAGCACGCCTTCCCAGGTGGCCTGACCGTTGCGGCAGAAGTATTTCACGCCGGCATGCAGGCCGGGCATTTCCATGTTGCACAGCTCTGCCCCGGCCCTGTAGGCCATGGCGCGGCCGTCGCCGGTGAGATTCAGCGGATTGGTGCGCATGGCCCAGGCGCCGCGGTTGGCGTTGGGGAAGACGCCGTTGGGTGCGCCGGTGCCGAGGCAGATGGCCTTGGCGCGATAGACATAGGCCTTGTACTCGCGGGTGTCCACGGCGAACACACCGGCGGCACGTCCCTGTTCATCGAGCAGAATCTCGTAGCCCATGGCACGGTTGTGTATCTTCACGCCGTTCTTCTTCGCCTGCTTCGTAAGCACGACCTTCTGGTCGATGCCGTTGTACTTCAGGAAGGCGCGGGTACGGCCCGGCACGGCGTGTCCGGCGAAGTAGTACTCGCCGTTGTGCTTCATGGAGATGCCCCACTCGTCCCACAGGCGGACGATGTCCCAGGTCTTCATGAAGAAGGACTTGGCCCATTCCGGTCCCATCTGACGCAGTCTGTCGCCGTTCTGCAGCTTCATGATGTCGCTGATGAAGGTGGCGTAATCTCCGTGAATTTCAGTAATGTAGCAGATGAAGTGGTCGTTTCCCAGACCGCCGCTTCCGCTGCGTCTGGTATCGGCCTTGTCCAGCACGACGCAGTCCATGCCCTGCGAACCGGCGTTGATGGCAGCCATGAGTCCGGCGATTCCTCCGCCCACGCAGAGAAAGTCCGTATCATGCCATTCCACAGTGAATTTCTTCGCTTCCATAACAATTACTCCTGGGAGGTCAGCATGGACAGGAACTTGTCCTGTTCAGCCTTCTGCTCGTCGGTGATGAGCCCCTTGCTCTCGAAGTATTCCCGGGCGCCTTCGTGCATGGGCGGCAGACCGAGGGACATGACGCCCCAGTCCACAGCCTGACCGTGCACGCCGACCCATTCGTCACGATGTTCCATGATGACCTTCACCAGTTCGGCGGCCATGGCCTTGGGCATCTTCTCGTTCACGAGCAGGACGGAACGGTACATGGGGGCGTTCTTCACCTCGTCCGTATTGCCGTAAAGACGGGAACCGGCAGGCAGGGTGCTGAAATAGTATCCGGGAGGCATGGCGGACTTCACGGCAGGCATCTGTTCATCGGTAGGCGTGATGAACAGGCATTCGTCCTTGGCCTGGCGCAGTTCCATGACCACGTTGGTGAGAGCAGGCATAATCATGGCGTCGGCGCGGTCTTCCACCACGGCGACCACGGCCCCGGGAGTGTTGGCCATGGTCAAGTGGGCCTTGAGGTCGGAATCCTTGAGTCCGGCGCCGGCGAGCAGCGCGCGTACGACGGGGTCGAACATGGTGTTGCCGGGGTTGCGCGAATACACGACCTTGCCCTTGAGGTCGGCCAGATTTCCGATGCCCTTGTCCGGCGTGGTCAGGCACACGAAGGCCTGAGAGCTGGCGGGAAGCAGCGTACGCATGAACTTCATGCGGTTGTCGCCTTCGAGTCCCGCCATGTGGGCCACAACGTCGGCGCCGCTGTGGATGGCCATGTCCACTTCGCCCTTTTCCATCATCGGAGCGAAGTTGTTGATGCCGCCGATGGGCTGCACGATGACGCGCTGCACGGGCGTGTTCTTTTCAATGACACGGGCGATGGCCGCCATAATCATGTTGGCGGGGCCGCCCGACGTCGCCATGGATACGACCATCTTTCTGGGCCACACGATTTCCTCACCGGCCGCATGGGCGGAACCGCCGGTCACACAGACGGCCAGCATGGCCGCGACAAGACCCTTTCCCGAAAACTTCGACAACAGCATAGTCTCCTCCTTTTTCAGTCAGAACAGGGTGTTATCATGCCGTGGGGTCTGATTCGTCCGTACCTGCGGCAGAAGCGGTCTTTCTGGAACCGCGCAGCCAGAACGAGGCGACCACACAGATGGATATGGGTACGAGGACATAGTTGAATTCCGTGGGCATGGGCACGACGAACAGGCCGCCGAGCACGGCGAACACGATGCGCACGGCCTTGCTCACCGGAACGAACATGACGCCGGTGAACGCGCTGGAGAGCAGCATCAGGCTGACGAAGATGCCCACGAAGTCAAAGGCGATTTCAAACGCGCTTCCCACCCAGAGGATGCCGGGATTGGTCACGAAGAACCAGGGCAGCAGGAAGGCGGAAATGCCCAGACGCGTAGCCAGAAAGCCCGTACGTGTGGCATCAGCATCCGCTATGCCTGCGGCAACGAACGCCGCAATGGCCACAGGCGGGGTGATGAAGGAAAGCGTTCCGTAGTAGAACAGGAACATATGCGCCGCGATGGGCAGCACGCCGGCGGAAATGAGGGCGGGAACCAGCATGGCCACGGCCAGCAGGTAGCAGGCCAGAGCGGTCATACCCATGCCCATGATGAAGATGGCCACGGCCGTCATGGCAAGCAGCAGGAAACGGCTGTTGCCCGCAAGGTCGGCCAGAGCGCCGGCCAGGCCGCTGCCCATGCCGGAAATGTTCAGAGCGCCGACCAGAATACCGATGCCGGTGCAGAGCGGAATGACCATGATGAGACCGGCGGCGGTGTCATCCAGAATTTCCAGAATACGCCTGGGCGTCAGACGGGTACGCTCGGAAAAGCAGCTGCAGATGACGAGCGCGATGATGGTGTACAGAATACTGGTCTGCGCGGAATACTTGAGTCCGCCCAGGGTGAAAATCAGCACCCCCAGGGGAATGAGATAGTACCAGCCGCGCTTGAGCACGGTCCAGACCTGCGGAAGCTTGTCCTTGGGAAGACCGCGGAAACCGTTGCGGATGGCTTCGGAGTCTATCTGGAACAGAAGAATGCCGTAATAGACCACCATGGGCAGGAAGGCCGCGGCGCACACCGTCCAGTAGTTCACGCCGAGAGCGTCGGCTATGAGGAAGGAGACGGAACCCATGATGGGGGGCGTGAAGGGACCGCCGGTGCTGGCGACCGCCTCAACGGCGCCGGCAAGCTCGGGCTTGAAGCCGTTCTGCTTCATCATGGGAATGGTAATCTGACCGGTGGTGGCCACGTTGGCCGCAGGAGAGCCGGACAGGGAGCCGAAAAGCATGGAAGAGAACACGGCGGTTTTCGCCGGGCCGCCGCGGTACTTGCCCATGCAGGCGAGCGCCAAATCGCCGAAGAAGTCATCCGCTCCGCAGATACGCAGCACGGAGCCGAACAGGATGAACCCGGGCACGACGCTGGTCACCGTACCGAGAATGGCGCCCCACATGCCTTCGCCGCTCAGATACATCCAGGCCACGGCACGCGGATAGCTGTAACCGGAGCTCATCATGAAGCCGGGGAAGTAGTCGCTGTACACGAAATAGAAGAACGATGCGACAATCAGTCCCACCGGAATCCAGCCCGCCACACGACGTGCGGTTTCCAGAATGGCGATGCCGAAGGCAAAGCCCAGACACATCTGAGGCACTGTGGCGTCCTTCCACTCATACACCAGCGTGGACGCGTTGAACGCGATGTATCCGGCGCCGACGGCGGCCATGAGCACCAGCAGGATATCGACCACGGAAAGAGGTCCGAGCCCCTTGCCCTTCTTCCACGGCACGATGAGCAGGACAAGGCAGGTGATGGCACCGGAGCAGATGGCCCTGTGGGTGATGGGGAAGATGACGATTCCCAGGTAGAAAAACACATTGAACAGAGACAGGATGATGTAGGTCGTCCACACCACGCCTATGACGCCGGCGAGCTTGAGGCGAAAGTTTCTCTCGCTCCAGGGAATCGCGGCGGAATACTTCTTCCGGACGTTCGGTTGGCTGTTTTCCTTGGACATGGTTTTGCTCCTCCTTGTGTGAATAAAAACACAGCCCGAACATCTTGTAAAATCGAAAAAAAAAAATTATTGTTCGAATAAACAGAACATATCAGCCAAAAGGGGACGCGCCATGATTGAGGAGCTGAACGGGGACTTCATTCAATGGCTCCGCGGATTCTACTACATCGCCAAAACGGGAAGCATCCGACGGGCGGCGCTGCTCATGAACCGCAGTGCCTCCACGCTGAGCTACCAGCTCAAGGCGCTGGAAGCCAACCTGAACACTGTTCTGTTCGACCGCTACAAGAAGGGCATGAACCTCACGCCGGAAGGAAAAAAACTGCTGGACTGGACCATATCCACCTTTGAAACGCTCAAGAGTCTGCGTTCGGAAGTGGGCAATCTTCACGGCGAACTGAAAGGCAGCATCACACTTTCATGCAACCTGCCCGTGGCCCGGAAAATAGTGGACAGCGTGGCGGCCTTCCGTGCGGAACACCAGGAGGTGAACATTCTCATACGCCGGGCCATGCCCTACGAGGTGGTCAACGACGTGGAGGCCTCCCGCGTGGACTTCGGCTTCACAGGCCTTACAACGCTGCCGGAACACTGCGAATTTGAAAAACTTTTTCTTTCCAGACCGCTTCTCATCACCCGCAAGGACAACGACTACCATCTGCCGGAAAATCCGGAGCTTGAAGATTTGGCACGTCTGCCCTTCGTTTCCTTCCTTTCGGAGCAGATGGACGATAAGGGGGACTCCTATTTCGGCTCCAACGCCACCACAAGTCCGTACATCAAAAAGAACGCCATCTGCGTGAACAGCAACTTCCTCATGCTGCAATATGTCCTGCGCGGCGTCGGCGTCGCCATCATGGACGAAATGAGCATCACTTCAAGCTCTTTCAACATCAACCCCAGCCCGTTCAAGCTCTACTCTCTGGAACGCTTCCTTCCCGTCGTCCACTACGGCCTGCTGATACGAAAGCACAAGCACCTCTCCCCCCAGGCGACCGCGCTCATCCAGCAGCTGCGTGAGGACTGCGACCCCGACAGCGCCGGAAACCCCGCGGGACTCCCCTTCAGCTCATACTCATGAGGACTCCCTCTGCCGCTTCCTGATACTGCATAAAACGCCGCCATGGTCCCTTCCGCAAAAAACGGTGGGAGGGGTCAGATGAGGCATTCACACCTGCCGCACGTCACAAGGCAATCCCCGCCCGCTCCCGGAAAAACGTTTCCACCCAGAACTGGAGCCGGGGCAGAAAAAAAACGGCTCCGCCTTGGTCATCCCTGACGGAGGAACCTTTTCATGCGGGCAAGTCCACTGAAAGCAGACGGTCCCTAAAGCCGTTCCGAAGGCACAGGCCACCCTTCCCACTCCCGCCGGAAGCAGTACATTAATCGGCCGCGGTACGCGTCCGTGCCGCAAGCTTTGTACCAAGAATGTTAGTTTACTATTGATATCATTGTAAAAATAATCATGGCATCATCCTTGCATGAGAGTAGGCAACCCATCTCTCTTCTCAAGGAGTTTGCCATGAACCTGTTCTCCAGAAGTCTCTTCCGCAGAGTGGGCGCTGCCTGCCTTCTTTCCGTTCTGTCCGCCACGCTCTGCCTGGCGGCGGAGACTCCCCGCTACGAAGACCATCTCAAGCTCGCACTCGTCAACATGCAGCCCGTCTGGGGCGACAAGGATGCCAATCTCAAAAAGATGGTCCGCATGGCCAACGAAGCCGCCGACAACGGCGCGCAGATGATTGTGTTTCCCGAAATGTGCCTCACCGGCTACGCCATGGAACAGGGCGACATAAAACGCGCCGACCGCATGCAAATACGCCTTGCCGAAACGGAAACCGGACCGAGCGCCGCCGTCATGACGAAGCTCGCCAAGGAGCGCAGCGTTTACATCGTTTACGGCTATCCGGAGCGCATCGGCAGCGACAAGCTGAACGTTTATAATTCCGCCTTCGTCGCCGGCCCGGACGGCTATCTCGGCTCGTACCGGAAAATTCATCCCTTCGGCAGCGAAGTCATCTGGTGCAAGACTGGCACGGAGCCCTTCTCCTTCGACACCCCCTGGGGACCCATGGGCATAAGCATCTGCTACGACACCTACAACTATCCGGAACTCGGCCGCTACTACGGTGCGCTCGGCTGCCGCATGATACTCAATCCCACGGCCACCTCTTGGGCGTACTACTCCAACAAGAATCTCAAGGACGGCAAGCCCCTCAACGACGGCTTTCCCACCTCGGGCAACAACACGGAATGGGTGAACCGCTTCAAAAGCCGCGTTGAGGCCGTCGTGGTGCAGAGCGGCCTGTTCGTGGCAAGTTCCGACCTCGCCGGCGCGGAATACGACGCCAAGGGGACCTTCATGGGCACCTGCTTCCCCGGCGGCTCCTGCGTGGTCGGCCCTTCCGACGACAAGCCCGGCACGCTCACCTACTTCGACTACTTCGGCACCGACCCCGGCGCGTTCGCCACGGAAGGCATAGCCTACAGCACCGTCGATTTGAGCCGCGCCACCCGCAATTCCTTCGCAAACTACATCAAGACCGACCTGCAGGAAGGCAACCTGTACATGCCCGACCTCTACGCCAAGTGGTTCGGCAATCTGGCCGCCTCCGGCAAGTTCACGTCCCTGAATCACGCCATGAGCGGAGCCGCGGCGCAGTAGCTTCCTTCACCTCCACGTTTACGGGCTCGGCGTCCGCGTAAAGCTCCCCCCGACGCAGACGTTGCAGCCCGTTTACCCCCCCTCCTCATCCAGATTCCTGGATAAAGGGCGCGGCCCCATCCTTTCGGATGAAGCCGCGCCCTTCCTATTCACGCGTGCGAAAAAACGCCGCTATTCTTCCATGGCTTCCTTGAAGCGCTTCTGAAGGGCCAGCATCTTGGCCTTCTTGTCGATGAGCGCGCTCTGGCGGGCCTTTTCGGACTCCACGAGTTCCGCAGGAGCGCGCTTGACGAAGTTCTCGTTGGAGAGCTTGCCGTCAAGAGCCACGAGGTCCTTGTCCACCTTGCCGATTTCCTTGTCGAGGCGGGCGAGTTCCGCCTGGAAGTCCACTGCGCCGGTGAGAAGCACGATGACTTCGCAGCCGCGCACCACGTTGCTGGCCGAAGCCTTGGGAGCGTGCGCGTCCTTGTCGATGGTGAGGCTCTCCAGCCTCGCCAGGTCGAAGAAGCCGCGGTTCGCTTCGAGAAGCGCGGCCTGCTCGTCGCTCGCCGGACGCAGCACCACGGACAGCCTGTAGGAAGGCTTGATGTTGAGCTCCGCACGGATGGTACGGATGGCGCTGATGGCTTCCTGAAGGAAAATCATCTCGTCCGATTCGCGGCTCTTCAGGCACTCCGGACGGGCCGCGGGGTAAAGTTCCGTGGCGATGTCCGTGCCTTCATGACCGGGCAGGGCGTTCCAGACCTCGGCGGTGACGAAGGGAATCATGGGGTGCAGCAGCAGGAGGATTTCACGCAGCACGGTGTAGAGCACGTACTGCGCCTCTTCCCTGGCCTCGCCCTCTTCCTTCATGTCGGCCTTGATGAGCTCAAGGTACCAGTCGCAGAACTCGTTCCACAGGAACTTGTACACGCACTGGGCGGCATCGTTGAAGCGGTAGCTTTCCAGCGCGGCGTCCTCTTCCACCTTGATTTCCTCAAGACGGTTGAGAATCCACTTGTGGTGCAGCCCCTTCACCGCGCCGAGGTCAACGGCCTTCGGCTCGCCCTGTTCGGGCAGGTTCATGAGGGCGAAGCGCGAAGCGTTCCACACCTTGTTCACGAAGTGGCGGTAGCCTTCGATGCGCTCTTCGGACATGCGGATGTCGCGGCCCATGGCGGCAAAGGCGGCCAGGGTGAAGCGCAGGGAGTCCGCGCCGTACTTGCGAATCATGTCCTGCGGGTTGATGCCGTTGCCGAGGGACTTGGACATCTTGCGGCCCTGCGCGTCGCGCACGAGGGCGTGGATGTACACTTCACGGAAGGGCACTTCGCCCATGAAATGCTGTCCCATCATAATCATGCGGGCCACCCAGAAGAACAGGATGTCGAAAGCGGTGACGAGCACCGTGGTGGGATAGTATTTCTTCAGCGTTTCGGTGTTTTCGGGCCAGCCCATGGTGGAGAAGGGCCACAGGGCGGAGGAGAACCAGGTATCGAGCACGTCCGGGTCCTGCTCCAGCTTCTTGCTGCCGCACTTGGGGCAGACCGTCGGGTCTTCCTCAGCCACGATGAGCTCGCCGCAGTCGGCGCACGTCCACGCGGGAATGCGGTGTCCCCACCATATCTGACGGCTGATGCACCAGTCGCGGATGTTGTCCAGCCAGTTGTAGTAGGTCTTGGTCCAGCTTTCGGGATAGATTTTAATCTTGTCCGGCACGGCGGCACGGGCGGCGGGAGCCATCTTGCTTATGGCCACGAACCACTGGTCGGACACATAGGGCTCGATGACGGTCTTGCAGCGGTAGCAGCAGCCCACGCTGTGGGAAAGCGGCTCTTCCTTCACAAGATGACCGTTCTCACGCAGCTCTTCCACGATGGCCTTGCGGCATTCCTCGCGGCTCATGCCCGCATAGCGGCCGCATACGTCGCTCATGCACATGTTGCCGTTGTCGTCGATGACCTGGATGAATTCCAGATTGTGGGCGTGGCCGAGCTTCCAGTCGTTGGGGTCGTGGCAGGGCGTGACCTTGAGGCAGCCGGTACCGAATTCGCGGTCCACATAGCGGTCGGCGATGAGCGGGACCTCGCGGTTGACCACGGGCACGATGAGCTTCTTGCCCACAAGGCCGGCGTAACGCTCGTCTTCGGGGTGCACGCACACCGCGGAGTCGCCGAGAATGGTCTCGGGACGGGTGGTGGCGATGGTCACGGAACCGGAGCCGTCGGCGAAGTCGTAGCGCACATGCCAGAGCATGCCCTTGGAATCAATGTGGTCCACTTCGTCGTCGGCAAGGGCGGTGTGGCAGCGCGGACACCAGTTGACGATGTACTTGCCCTTGTAGATGAGCCCTTCCTTATAAAGCTGCACGAACACCTTGCGCACGGCACGGGCGAGGTTGTCGTCCATGGTGAAGGCTTCGCGCGTCCAGTCCACGGAAGAGCCGAGCTCCTTTATCTGCTCCAGAATCTGACCGCCGTACTGCTTCTTCCATTCCCACACGCGCTCGATGAAGGCTTCGCGGCCCACGTCGTGACGCTTCTTGCCTTCCTTGGCAAGGGCGCGTTCCACCACGTTCTGAGTGGCGATGCCCGCATGGTCGGTACCGGGAATCCACAGCACGTTCTTGCCCTTCTGACGGGCATGACGGCAGAGAATGTCCTGAAGGGTCTGGTTCAGGGCATGGCCGATGTGCAGAATGCCCGTGACGTTGGGCGGAGGAATGACGATGGAATAGGGGTCGCCGGGGGCGGACATGTCGGGGGTGAAGGTTTTCGCTTCTTCCCAGTGCCTGCGCCAGTGAGCTTCCACTTCCTGCGGTTCATAGGCTTTGGACAGCATTTCAAGGCTCCAGTGGTTAAAATATCCGCCTTTTCTAAAAAGAGACGGCAGGATGCGCCTTGTGTACGGCGGAAAAGGCCGCTTGCCGTTCGCCCCTGCGGCGAAACCTCACGGCCGGGGCATGCCCGGCATGCCTCTTCCGCCGTCCCTTCTCTTGCCGAAAGGGCGGCTTGTGCGTATGCATAGACACGGAGGGAAACATGATTGGCATACTGTGGGACGCTTCCCATATCTGGGGATACCTGCTGCTGCACGCCGTTCGTTCGACGGGCATTCCCTTCCGTGTACTCAAAGGGTTAGACATAGCCCAGACCGGTCTGTCTGGCAAGATGCTCATAGTGCCCGGAGGTTCCGCGCGGCGCAAGGCCGAAGGTCTCGGCCCGGCGGGCGCTCAGGCCGTGCGCCGGTTCGTGAAGGACGGCGGACGGTACCTAGGCTTCTGCGGCGGCGCGGGGCTGGCGCTGGCGGACGGGCTGGGGCTGTGCCCCTGGATGCGCGACGGCATGACCGACCGCCTTCAGCACCTCGTTTCCGGCAGTCTCTGCTGCGACATGGCCGAAGACGGCGGCCTCGTCCCTCCCCATCTTGCCGGAAAGACCGCCCTTCTGCCCGTGTGGTGGCCGGGGCGCTTCAGCGAGCCGGACGAGCCGGACGGGGTGGAGGTGCTCGCACGCTACCGCGCTCCCGGTCCCGACCTCTACGTGGCCGATATGCCCTACTCCTCCATGCCCGCCGACATTCTCGCGGAATGGAAGGCCATGTACGGCGTCACGCTGCGCCCTTCCCTGCTCGACAAGCGCCCCTGCGTGGTGACGGGAACCTACGGAAAAGGAAGCTGGCTGCTGAGCTACAGCCATCTGGAAACTCCTCCGGGAGACTTTCCCGGCTCGGAGCATGCGGGAGCATGGCTGCTTCACCTTCTGCGGCAGTGGTGCGGCCTTTCGTCGGACATGACGGCGCTGCCGCCTCTCGACTTCAACCGTCTGCCCGTACTCTGGGAAGACCGCGTGCTTCTTGACGCCCGCGCCTCGCTTCTGGAGCTGCTCGCCCTGGCCCGGGAGCTCGGCCTGCTCTTCCCGCGCAATTCCTGGCTGCTCGGCTGGCGCTCCGGCGTGCCGGGCGCGCAGTTCAACAGCCTGAACGCCGCGCTCTCCACCACGCTCAGTCTTTCCCCCGACGAAAGGCGCATGAAGAAATGGGCTCCCCTGCGGAGCGACTTTGCAAAAAACTTCGCCCTGTTCCTTCAGGGAGCCAGAAGCTGGCTTCTGGCTCGACGACTTGCCGACACTCTGGCCGATTCCGCGCCGGGCATGCTGCCGCGCGAACTTCTCGTGGACCAGCGGCGGGCGCTGTTCGGCTCCCCCATGTTCGGCGGAGGTCTCAGCGAGCAGCTTCTCGACATGCTGGAAACGCTGGTCTGACCACGCCCTATCCCATGCGAAAAGCCCGCCCTGTTTCTTCAAACAGAACGGGCCTTTTTCCATACAGAAAACGGCAGAAGCGAAAAACGTTTGCCCGGGAATGTTCCGGCATAAGGCGCTTTCCGGCCCGCCGACGGGCCGGCAGCCCGGAAAAATCCGGACGGTTCTCTGCGGGCGCTACTCCCGGCCACGGCGGAGGCTGCATGTTATGAGCACGGGTCCGGCGGCCACGGCGGCAAGAGCCGCCCAGAAAAGAGCCTTCACGTCGCGCGCAAGCACGTATCCCCAGAGCCCGGTATGCACGCCGCCCCGGCCGTCCACGAGCTGCACGGGAAAAAGCTCGGAATATATCCACATGGTCAGAAGGCCGCCCGCACCGATGAGAAAAATGAGAACCCCGGCCGCCAGAACGATGTGCCTTGCCGCCGCGCTCATGGAGGCAGGGGAGACGGGGACCTTCTCTCCCTTGTCCTCGGACACGCTTTCCGCAGATACCGGTTCCGCCGGCTCCGCAAGCGCATCGGGCACATCCGCCTGCTCTCTCAGCAGATAGTCGAGACTCACGCCCAGAGTATCGGCAAGCTCGACCAGCCTATCAAGGTCGGGAGCCGAGAGTCCGGTTTCCCATTTGGTGACGGACTGCCGGGAAACGCCCATACGCTGGGCGAGCTCCTCCTGCGAAAGCCCCAGAGCCTTGCGCCTGGCCTGTATTTTTCCGTATAGCTGGAGAGATTTCCTCATTGGCTTCCATGGGCTGACAACATTCCCGGTCAGGGACGGACCATCCGCCCCGCTTCCGGCCGGACAGGCGCGCTCCCCGCGGAAAAACATCAACGAATCCGACGGAGGCGGCCTACCGCCAGCCATGCGTGTCGACGGTCAGAACATCATGACGCGGCCGGACGCACGGCGGGCATTCGTGCTGCGGTCCGGCCACGATATACTTCAAGCCGAATCTACTTCAGGCGGTCCATGGCCTTGTCGTAGAAGACGCACAGCGCATCCATATCCTGCTTCTGCTGCAGCTGCAAAAGCTCAGGCTGCAGTTCCTGCATGACCTTCGCGTACTTCTCAGGGTCTTTCTGGGAGACTTCCTGAATGGTCTGGGCAAAGGCGTTGGCCTTCTGCTGCGCCTCTTCCGCGCTGCAACCGGCTTCGGCGAGGGAGGAAAAACCAAGGGTCAGGGCCAGAGCCGCGGCAGCGGCCAACATCTTCCTGTTCATAAGGAACTCCTGTGGTTTTATGGCGTCTTGCCAGAGTGAAACGGCAGTCCCTCCTTTACGGGCCGACAGAAATTCAGCGGAACTCTGCCTTAGTCCGTCCTTTCCCGGACGAAAAAGCCCCCGTAACGCCGGGCCGCCGCGTATGACGGTCCACCTTTAACGCCATCGCCCGGCAGACTCCACCAACCGGAAGTTTCCTTTCCGGCAACCATCGGTTGCAGGTTTGTCATTTCAATAAATTAGCATGAAATATTTTCCTTTGTCACGTTATTTCGGCAACCATCAGTTGCGGGAAACGGCAGGTTGCGGAACAATTTTGCCACCATGCGCTCACGGCATGCCGGGAACGGCCGCCCACCCGGATGCAGGGCAGGCCTGCTGCAGAAGTCCCGTTCCGCGGGGCGGCTCCTTTGGAGCGCGGCAGCTTCCTTCGTCATCCCCCCCTTGCCTTTCGCCTTGCCGCTTTTCCACAAGGTCTCTTCCGTAGAACGTACGGCACGCGCCTCTGCCGCTCCACGCGCGCCGTTTCAGCCGGACATCGCATCCGTCTCCTGCAGAACGCATCAGGCATGCCGTCCCCGTCGGGAAGTACGGCCTCCCGTCGTTTTCGGTTATTCCGGCAGCTTCACGCCCCTCTTCCGCGGCGGCAGCGTGCGCATAGCCCATCCCTGGAGAAGGAGTTTTTCATCCATAAAAAAAACACCTTTTCCAAAGGGCGGAACCCGCCCCAGGGAAAAGGTGTCTGTTCGATATAATGTATCAAGACGCAGGCCCGTTACATCTCTATGCCCATCCAGGTTTTGGCGGCCCAGCCGATGAAGAAGGACACGGCGGCCACGCCGAAGCTGATGGAAAGCATTTCCACAAACTGGGGACGGAAGGGTTCGCGCCGCACCACGGCCACGAAGAAGGTGAACAGGCAGATGATGCAGGCCGCATTGAACAGACAGCATGCCAGAGCCGCCCAGGGAGAGGAGAACACCACATAGGGCAGAAGCAGAAGCGTTACCGTTATCATGTAGGCTATGCCGGTATAGACGGCGGCCTTGAAGGGATGCTTCTCATCGGGCTCGGCCTTCTTGGCCAGGTACTCCGAGGCCGCCATGGACAGCGTGGCCGACACGCCGGTGATGAAACCGGCAAGCCCCACCATGTCGTTGCTGCCGAGCGCCAGCGTGAAACCGGCCAGAGCGCCGGTCAGCTCCACAAGGGCGTCGTTGAGGCCGAGCACCATGCTGCCTATGTATTTGAGGCGCTCCTCGTCCACCATTTCGGCCAGCTTGCGCTCGTGGCGCTCCTCCTCTTCCATGATGCCCTTCGCTTCCGGCACGTCCTCAATAAGCTCGGCATAGCGCTTTCCCGCGGTATCCTCGCCGGACTCCAGAAGGTTGATGACAAAGGTCAGGCCGAAAATCCAGCTTATGACGCAGTAAAAGAACACCTTGAGGCGCTTCGCCTCGGCGGGCTTTTTCGTGTAGCGGCTCCACACCTCGCAGTGCCTTGCCTCGTCCGCCGCCATGCGGCGGAGCACGTCGCCGTTCTCGCCGCCTGCGCGCCGTGCAAGTATGGTGTAGATTTCACTGTCCGTCTTTTCATTGACCTGCATCTCTTCTATAAGACGAAGCGTGCTTTCTCTCATATTTCCCCCTTGAAAGGCGCCGCCGGCGCCGTCTGTTCCGCCCGTGATACGCCAAGCGCCGCCGACTGGCAACCTGGCGTGTCCGGCCCCCTTTTCCGTGCCGAAACCGGCAGACGCCGGGCCTGCGCAAGAAAAAGCGCTTGAGATAACGGAGTCCCCGCCGTATAACCACAGACGAACCCCCAAAAAACAAGGAGAACGGACATGGCTCTGGACCCCAAACAGCACGCGGACTGGGAAATCGCCCAGGACGCGGAATCCCGCATGAAAGACATTTACCAGATTGGCAGAGAGCTGGGCCTCGAGGACAAGGAACTGCTCCCCTACGGTCACGTCATGGGCAAGGTGGACTATCAGTCCGTGCTTTCCCGTCTGGCCGACAGCCCCAACGGTAAGTATGTCGATGTGACGGCCATCACCCCGACTCCCTTCGGGGAAGGAAAATCCACCACCACCATCGGCCTCGTGCAGGGTCTTGCAAAGCGCGGACGGAAAGTCTCCGCGGCCATACGCCAGCCTTCCGGCGGCCCCACCATGGGCACCAAGGGCTCGGCCGCAGGCGGCGGTCTTTCCCAGTGCATTCCTCTTACGCAGTATTCCCTGGGCTTCACCGGCGACATCAACGCCGTGACCAACGCCCACAACCTGGCCATGGTGGCGCTCACCGCCCGCATGCAGCACGAACGCAACTACGACGATGAAAAGCTGCTCCGCCTCTCCGGTCAGGAACGCCTGAACATCGACCCCACCAACGTGCGCATGAACTGGGTCATCGACTTCTGCTGCCAGGCCCTGCGCAACGTGGTCATCGGCATGGGCGGCAAGTCCGACGGATTCATGATGTCCTCGCATTTCGACATCTCCGTCTCTTCCGAAGTCATGGCCATTCTCTCCGTGGCGCGGGACCTCAAGGACCTTCGCGAACGCCTCGGCCGCATCATCGTGGCCTACGACAGGGCGGGCAAGCCCGTGACCACCGAAGACTTGCAGGTGGCCGGCGCCATGGCCGCATGGATGATTGACGCCATCAAGCCCAACCTCATCCAGACCATCGAAGGCCAGCCCGTGTTCGTGCACGCCGGTCCCTTCGCCAACATCGCCCTCGGCCAGAGCTCCGTCATCGCCGACAGGCTCGGCCTCAAGCTTTCCGAATATCATGTCACGGAGTCCGGCTTCGGCGCGGACATCGGCTATGAAAAGTTCTGGAACCTGAAGTGCCACTACAGCGGCCTCGCCCCCGACGCCGCCGTGCTGGTGGCCACGGTGCGCGCCCTGAAGAGCCACGGCGGAGCTCCCCTGCCCCGTCCCGGCCGCGCGCTGCCCGAAGAATACCGTCAGGAAAACGTGGGCTTCGTGGAAGCGGGCTGCTGCAACCTTCTGCACCACATCCGCACCATCAAGAAGTCCGGCACCTCTCCCGTGGTGTGCATCAACGCCTTCGTCACGGACACGCCCGCCGAAATCGCCCGCATCCGTGAAATCTGCGAAGCCGAAGGCGCCCGCGTGGCCGTTTCCACCCACTGGGAGCACGGCGGCGATGGCGCGCTCGAACTGGCCGACGCCGTCATGGACGCCTGCAACGAAAAAACCGACTTCCGTCCCCTCTACGACTGGAACACTCCCTTCAAGGAACGCATCGACAAGATTGCCCGTGAAGTGTACGGCGCAGACGGCGTGGACTACAGCGCCGAAGCCGAAAGCCGCCTCGCCGAAATGCAGGCCCGCCCCGATGCTTCCGAGCTCGGCGTGTGCATGGTGAAGACGCAGTACTCCCTCTCCGACAACCCCGACCTCAAGGGCGAGCCTTCCGGCTGGCGTCTGAAAATCCGCGACGTGCTGCTTTACGGCGGCGCGGGGCTCGTGGTGCCCGTTTCCGGCAAGATATCGCTCATGCCCGGCACCGGCTCCAATCCCGCCTTCCGCCGTGTGGACGTGGACACCGAAACCGGTCAGGTACGCGGCATCTTCTAGTCTCCAAAACGCATCCGCATGCGCAAAAACTGTCTGCCGGGGCGGGAAGGCTTCTCTTCCCGCCCTGCGAAAAGGCCCGGTCCTCCGGGCCTTTTTTCATGCCCTCCCTTCAGGCGGGAAACCTTCTCCAGTTCCCTCCGCACAAAAAAAGCGGATCTTCCGAAGAAAGTCCGCTCCTGCCGAAAGATTCGCGACGAAATCAGGCCTGCCAGCCCTTCACGAAAAGCATGACGGTGGAAAAGGTCAGCATGGCCAGCAGAAGCCTTCGAAAAATGACGGGGTTGAGACGGCGGATGACGGGAACGCTGGCGAGCACGCCGATGACGGCGCAGGGAACGGCCCACAAGGCATTATCCAGTATGGAAGGCGTATAGAGACCGCTGCGCCACTGAAACACGACCAGCATCGTCATGGAAAGCGCGGCCATGGTGTTCAGCACCGAAATGGTGGCTTCCTTGCTCCACCCGCGCAAAACGGCGTACATGGCCAGCACGGGTCCGCCCATGCTGGTGGCGCCGAGCAGCACTCCGCCCAGAAAGCCCGCCGGAACGATGGTCCACACCGGCACCATGAACGCCTTGTGCATGCGTCCGGCCACGGCCTGCCAGATGAGAAAGCACAGCAGTATCATGCCGGAGCCGATGAGTATCGCCCCTACGGAGGCCAGCTTGAGCACCGTCATGCCGAGCGGAATGCCCGCCAGACTGGAAAACAGGGCCAGCATGAACTCCAGCTTCGGCAGCTTGCCGTGATACACGACGGCGATGCTTACCGTGATGGCCGTTCCCACAATGCAGCTGAGGATGATGGCCTCCTTCGTATCCATGACCAGCGTCATGAGCGGAACGGCGAAAAGATTGCCCCCGAAGGACGTGACACCGTTCAGAAAGCCGGCAAGCAGCCAGACGACATTGATATAGAGGGAAACAAGCATACCGCAGACACCTCGGGATATAGAATGTTTCTTCTTACGGCATAACGTCCTTCCCTGTAAAGGAGACGGATTCCGACCGTGCCTTCCCTTTTCCCCTTTCTCCCGTCCAGTATTTTCACATTTTTGTATTCAATATTCTTTTACCGCACCCCTTCAAAAAACGTTCAACCCCTACATTTTTCCCTTGCATTGTAACGATTTTCACAGATTCGACATTTTCCACATTTTTCTTGCCATGTATTATTTTTCGATGCTATTAACAGAAATGTCAATTTAGCTGGAACAGTATTTCCCTGCACTACCGGGCTTCTGGAATATTCCCCGCCTTGCAGGGGGAGCGGAAAGGTCTTCAAGGAAGCATTCTTTCCGGAACCTGTTCTACAACGCCTGAAAGGGGCGAGGAGTTTGCGATATGGAACAGTTCTCCCACTTCATCAAAGTGCTGGACGGATATGTCTGGGGACCGGTCATGATGGCCCTCATACTCGGAACGGGCCTCTACCTTACCTTCGGCCTGAAGTTTCTTCCCTGGACGCGCCTTGGCGAAGGTTTCCGGCTCACCTGGAAAGGTCGCGCCAAAAATGAGGGCGTACACGGAGAACTTTCCCCCTTTCAGGCTCTGATGACGGCGCTTGCCGCCACCGTGGGCGTCGGCAACATCGCCGGCGTGGCCACCGCCATCTTCACCGGCGGTCCGGGCGCGCTGTTCTGGATGTGGTGCACCGCCATGGTGGGCATGGCCACCAAGTACTCGGAAACCGTGCTCGCCCAGAAATACCGCGAAGTCACGCCCGCAGGTCACGTGGTGGGCGGCCCCATGTACTACATCAAGAACGGCCTCGGGAAGAAGTGGGCCTGGCTCGGCACGCTGTTCGCGCTTTTCGGCGGCATCTGCGGCTTCGGCATAGGCAACATGACGCAGTCCCACTCCATCGCCGACGCCCTGCACGCCTCCTTCGGCATTTCGCCGGTCATCTCCGCCGCAGTCATGTTCGTACTGATTGCCATAGTCATTCTCGGCGGCGTGTCGCGCATAGGCTCGGTGTCGGGCAAGCTCGTGCCGTTCATGTCCATCATCTACATCATCTGCTCGCTCATCGTCATCATCATGCACATCGACAAGGTGCCCGGCGTGTTCGCCCTCATCTTCCGCGACGCCTTCACCGGCAGCGCGGCGGCCGGCGGCTTCGCAGGCTCCACGGTCATGCTCGCGCTGCAGATGGGCGTGGCCCGCGGCATCTTCTCCAACGAAGCCGGCCTCGGCTCCGCGGCCATGGCCCACGCCACCGCCACCACCGACGACCACGTGGCCATGGGCTACGTGGGCATGCTCGGACCCTTCATCGACACCATCATCATCTGCACCATGACGGGCCTCGCCATTCTCTGCTCCGGCCTCTGGTGCGTGGACGGCGCCGTCTCCGGCGCGCCCCTCACCGCGGCCGCCTTCGAGTCCGCGCTGCCCGGCGTAGGCTCGGCCATGGTTTCCGTCTGCCTTGCCATGTTCGCCTTCTCCACCATCCTCGGCTGGTGCGTGTATTCCGAACGCTGCTGGATATACCTGCTGGGCGACAAGGCGCTCAAGCCCTTCCGCATCATCTTCGTGTGCGTGGTGCCCGTGGGCGCGCTCATGTCCCTCGACCTCGTGTGGGACATCGCCGACGTGCTCAACGCCCTCATGGCCGTGCCCAACCTCATCGGCCTGCTTCTGCTCAGCCCCG
>CALUPQ010000148.1 GCA_944322695.1 uncultured Mailhella sp.
TAGACGATGGGGACGTGGGTACCGTGGCTGGGCTACAAGGACTCGAACCTTGATTATCGGAGCCAGAATCCGACGTCCTGCCAATTGAACGATAGCCCATCGGTGAAAAAGAAAACTACCAGAATCCCCGCAGAAGTCAAGCAATTCTTCGCAGAAATTTTAATTTTTTTTCATTTTTTCTCAGCCAAGCCGCCTGTGAGATGAAAATCGTATGAAAATCAAATGACATATCCACCATACGGCAATAACGGAGACAAGCCCGATGAACCAGCCGACGACCACATCGAACGGGTAATTCTTGCCCACATAGATTTGCGAAAAGCCCACGCAGAAAGGCAGCAGGTACACCCAGGGGTTGGAACGGTAAAACAGCATGGAGAGCACCACGGCCACGGCCATACACGCCGCGGAAGGCGAAGACGGCATGGAGCCGCCGAGAGTCTGCGTTTCCGTAGTGTTCTCGTCGATGACCAGCCACTGCTCGCTTGCCGCATCGTAATAATTGGCTCCCATGACGACCTGGCAGGGTCTTTCGCGGTCAATGGAGGATTTGAGGGCGCTGGTGCTGAGGTCCGTCACCCCTACGGAGAGTCCCACGAGGAGGACGAGCATGAGCACACGGCCGACCGGCTCCAGAGAGCTGCGCCAGCAGTGTACCGCATAGGCGATGATGCAAATCAGCGCGCCCACCCACATGAGCCAGACCTGAGAAAACAGGGGCATGATGAAATTAAAGAAGGCATTATGGGCCGACACGTTGATGAGTTCAAACAGGGACTGGTCAATAATCTGAAACATGAAAGCCTCTTGAAGTCAGTGATGATTTCGCACAAAACTGCCGGCGGCCTCTCCTCCGCCGGTCAGGGCGGGGACTGCCCGCCGGGGTCTGCCTACTTTATGCCGCCCTCGGCGTTTCCGTCAATCAGGTCGCCGGCAAGACGGTTCTGTTCCCATTGCCAGCGGGCAAGTCCGTTGAAAACATTTTTTCTGCGCACCTTGCTGCCTGAGCACATGGCGTCGAGCACCTGCATCATGTCGGAACGTTTCGTCTTTCCCGCCGAAGGACAGGGATTGGAAAACACCGGAAGCTCCCACTGCCTTGCGGCTCTCATGATTTCCGCCTTGGAAAGCAGCATGAGCGGCCGTATGACCTGAAGCGCGCCGCCGAAGAAGGGCTCGTTCATGCTCATCCCCGCCACCTTGCCCGTCTGAACGAGATTCATAAGAAAGTTGGTGACGAGGTCGTCGTTGTTATGTCCGAAGGCCAGATGGGTAAGCCTGTATTCCCGACAGAGGGTGAACAGACGCTTGCGGCGCAAACGGGCGCAGTAAAAGCAGGCGGAATTGCGCAGGTTTTCTTCCGAATGGCCGCGCGGGCCGAAATCCGTCACTTCCAGATGCCCGGCTATGCCCTCCTTCGCCAGCCATTCGGCCAGGGGTGCATGATTGTCCGGCGCAAAGCCCGGATTGAGATGTATGGCCATGATTTCGAAGGGAAACGGCACGATGCGCTGCCTGATTTGCAGAACCTTGAGCAGCACGAAGCTGTCCACCCCTCCTGAAACGGCGACCCCCACGCGCGCCCCGGGACGCAGCATTCCCGTGGACTGCATGGCCTTGCCCGCACTCTTCACGCACACCTGCTGCGCATAGCTGAGCTTGCTTATCCGGCTCAATGAATTTCTCCACTCCGGGCGTCCGCCCTTGCTTTCTCTGCCTTCCGGCACGATGAATCCAAATTTCTTTCAAAAAAATGTTTCCGCAACGAACATGTCGCCCGAAACATCCCGCGCATAAAAAAAGCCGTTCGGCCCCCGCTCATTTCTGAAGGAGGCCGACCAGTCGGAAACGCACGACGGGGCAGGCAAGAGCCAGCCCCGCCCCAAAACTACTGAAGAACCGTCTCTTCCTTTTCCCACACGGCACTCAGAAGAGTACGGACGCCAAAGCCGGTAGCGCCCTTGGCGTTGATGGGACTCTCGCCTGTGTCCGCAGCAGCCATGTCGATATGCGCCCATGCGACGCCCTCGCCAATGAACTGCTGAAGAAAAACGGCTGCATGGATGGCTCCGCCCTCGCGCGGACCGGAGTTGACCATGTCGGCGCAGGGGCTTTTCAGAGCTTCCAGGCTGGTGGAAGTCCACAGCGGCAGACGCCAGTTTCGCTCTCCCAGCAAAGTGCCGGCTTCATGAAGAGCGGCTCCGAGCTCCTCGTCCACGGAAAAGAGTCCCGCCGCGCCGAGACCGAGAGCCACGGCGCAGGCTCCGGTCAGCGTGGCGATATCAAGAAGACGGAAGGGACGATACTGCTCCTGAGCCCAGCAGAGGGCATCGGCAAGAACAAGACGGCCTTCGGCGTCGGTATTCACGATTTCGACGGACTTGCCGTTCTTCGCGACCACGATGTCGCCGGGACGCGTGGCATGCCCACCGGGCATGTTTTCCGCACAGGCCATGATGCCCACGACAGGACGCTTCGGCGCAAGAGACGGCGCAAGACGGCCGAGGGCTTCCATCACGCCCAGCACGGCGGCCGCGCCGGACATGTCGCCCTTCATATCCTCCATGCCTTTGGCGGGCTTCAGGCTGATGCCTCCGGAATCGAAGCAGAGCCCCTTGCCCACGAGAACCACGGGCTCAAGACCTTCCGTCCCCTTGGGAGCGTATTCCACCACGGCCATGCGGGGCTCTTCGGCAGAACCGCGGGCCACGGCAAGATAGGCGTTCATGCCTTCCGCTTCCAGTTCGGAAGGACCGAGCACGCGGAAGTTCATGTCGTACTTCGCGGCCACGGTGCGCGCCTTTTCCGCAAAGGCGGAAGGCGTCATGACATTGGCCGGGTCGTTGACGGCGTCACGGGCAAGCATGAGACCGGAAGCCTCGGCCTCGGCCATTCTTGCAGCGGAGCGCACGGAATCATCCACATATTCCCCTTCCAGCATCACGGCCAGCCAGCGGGGGTCGGAATGTCCGCTTTTCTCGCTCATCCAGCGCTCATACCGGTACAGGCCGAGAAACGCCGAAATTACGGCCTCGCGCACCAGCGCATCAAGGCCGACTCCGAGCTTTTCGGCCACCCGGGAAAGAGACGTGCCGTCCATGCCCACCGTTTCCAGATTATACTCGCGGCAGAGGCGCAGGGCCCTGCCCACGGCATAGCGGAAACCCGTCATGTCCGCCTTTTCCGGCTTGCCGAGACCGATGCCGAGCACACGGGAAACGTCCATGGCCTGCGGCCCGTAGAACATGACGGACTCGCCCTTGTTTCCCCGAAAATCCCGCCATGCGGGAGCTATGCCGAGCCAGGGAGCGCACTCCACGAGCGACGAACACGCCGTTTCCGCATGTTCCCCTTCAAACACGAAACTGAGAACCACGTCGGCCTTCCAGTGGGAAGAGCCTCCGGCCTGAAAGCGAATATCCATAAAGACACCTCTATCCTTTCTTAATGATATGTTCCCTGCCGCCGGCTCCAAGCCCTACGGCAGCACGAAGCGCCTCCACTTCCCGGGAAGACAGCGGACGCACGGTACCCGGCGCCAGCCCTCCGAGCTCCAGCGGGCCTTCCTGAACGCGCTTCAGCCTCAGAACCGTGAAATCCACATCCCGGCACATGCGGCGAATCTGCCTGTTCAGCCCCTGCCGGAGCACCATTTCCAGCAAAATCCCCCGCGAAGAGGAAGAAAGCACCCGCACGTCCACGGGAGCCAGCCTGTCGCCCTCGGCAAGCGTCATGCCTCGGCGCATGAGAGCAAGCGCTCCGGACACCGAAGCCTCTCCCCGCTCGGGACGGACAAGGACCTGATATACCTTGGCCAGGTGCCAGCGCGGATGCGTAAGCCGGTGCGCAAGCTCCCCGTCGTCGGTCAGCAGTATCAGCCCCTCGGAAAAGAAGTCGAGCCTTCCCACGGGAAAAAGACGCTTGTGACACCATGGTTCGGGGACGAGGTCGAGCACGGTCTCACGGCCCTCGGGGTCGCTGGCGGTGGATACGATGCGTACCGGCTTGTTGAGCATGAGCCAGCACACCCCCGCATCCTGCCTTCTCAGCTTCACCACCCGGCCGTCGAGCTCCACGCGGTCGCCCGCCAGAACCCGCTCGCCCGGACTTTCCGCCGTTCGTCCGTTGACGCGGACTCTGCCGGCAAAGACAAGCTCGTCGGCGCCGCGGCGCGAACATACGCCGGCGTCGGCAAGGGCCTTGTTCAGTCTGATACCTTCTTCGGCCACACCAATCCTCTCATGCATTCGGCACCGGAGCCGAAGCCCCGGGGAAAAGTAGTCATTCTCCTCTGGCACATCGGGATAATGTGGGCTATCATATCTTCCGTCAAGACCATACCCACGGGCGGACATATTTTTCCTCCCTCCTTTAAACAAGAACCGAAGAGATATGCACCTTCCCCCATCCCTTACATCTTCCGTACTCGTCCGTCTCTATTCCGCCATCTGCGCCACGCTCCGCATCAGGGAGGAAAACCGCGCGGAAGTCGATGCCGTACACGCCCGGGGGGAACGCCTCATCTTCTGTCTGTGGCACGACGAGCTTTTCTCGCTCATTCCCGTTTCCCGCCACCTTCGCGTGGTGTCCATCGTCAGCCCCAGCCGTGACGGCGACATGCTTGAACGCATTCTCGCTTCCAAGAACGTAGGCGCCGTGCGGGGGTCGAGCACACGGGGAGGCGTGCGCGCCCTGCTGAGCCTCGCCCGCATGATGAAAAACGAACAGGTACACGCCTGCATCACGGTGGACGGCCCCGCCGGACCGCGTCACAAAACCAAGGAAGGCGCATTCTTCCTCGCCAACCGCACCAACGCCCGCATCATGCCCGTGCGCATCCATGTCAGACACGCTCTGCGCCTGCCCACATGGGACAAGTTTCAGGTTCCCCTGCCCTTCTCCCGCGTGGTCATCCGTTTCGGCCATGCCTGGGACGAAGGCATGAAGGAAGTTCCCGACATTGAGGAGTCCACCATAAGCAGAGCAAGGGAAAGACTGGAAAGGGAACTGCACGAGCTGGCCGTGGGCCTTATCCCGGGAGAAGAGGCATGACCGGAAAAGAACGTCTGCGCTTCCGCCTGCTCTGTGCCGTGGGCAAAGCCCTTCGCCTGCTGGGCTTCCCCGGTCTGGCCATGCTCGGCAACGGAGTCGGCCATCTCATCTGGTACTTTGTTCCATCTCGACGCAAGCTCGCCGTGGACAACATTGAAAGGCATCTGGGCATGAGTCGGAAGGACGCCGAAAAGACGGCCCATGCCAGCTTCTGTCACACGGGTCGCGCCTTTCTTGAAATTCTGCTGACCGGAAAGTTCGGCATGAGCTCTCCGCGGCTGCGCATCGACTCCCCCGAGCTCATGCAGCGCCTGCGCGAATGCGACCGCCCCATCGTGGCGGCTACGGCGCACTTCGGCTCGTGGGAGCTTCTGGCCTCCATGCTGGGCCAGCTCTACGCCCCGCCGAGGCCCCGCATGGTGGTGGTACGCCGCTACCACGACGAAGCCGTACAGGCCTTCATCGCATCCTGCAGAGAAGCCACCGGAGCCGACATGATTGGCCATCGAAACGCCGCCATGAGCGTCATACGAGCGTTACATCATCGCGGAATCGTTGCTTTTCTTGTGGACCACAACACTTCGCCCGCCGAAGCCGAGTTCCTGCCTTTCCTCGATGATGTGGCGGCCGTGAACATGGGCCCCGCCCTGCTCGCCGTGCGCGCGAAGGCGCTCATCTGGCCCGTCGCACTCATGAGAGAAGGCGGAAACTACGTGTTCCACCTGCAGGAGCCTCTGGACACCACCACGCTGGAAGGCACGCGCGATGAACAGGTAAAAACAGCCGCCGCCTTCTACACGCAGGCCATAGAAAACTTCGTGCGCGAATGTCCGGAACAGTGGTTCTGGATGCACGACCGCTGGAAGACAAAGGCTCATCCCACCCGCTGAACCTTCCTCCTCAGCGTTTGGACATATCCACGTGTACATGTCCAAAAAAAATACACTTTTCCCGCCTTCCGCGCCTTCGTTCACATGTTTTCCCGCTCTTTTCCGGGTATATAATATCTGGCACAATTATTGCATGAGCCTTTTTGTACAATAGTACAAATTTTCCTAGGCTCAGGACTCATTAGTTGCCAAAAGGGTAAGAAGTTCTTATTGTCGGCATAGGGAGGATGCCATGAAAGAACTTTTTTATCTTTCTCATGAACAGATTGCTCGTATCAAACGCTACTTTCC
>CALUPQ010000149.1 GCA_944322695.1 uncultured Mailhella sp.
CCTGCGCATGGCCCGCTTCCTGAACCGGCGCAGAAGAAAGAGGCAGAAAAGTGCGGCAAAGCCGGCCACGGCGGAAAGAAGAGGCATGACGGGAGAGAGCGCCACACCTTTCGGCCCGGTTGCCGCATGGACGGGAAGGCTGCCGGAATTCCCCAAAAGCAGAGCTTCGACCACGGAGCTGAACAGAAACAGACAGGCATACAGCCAGAAAAGAAGGGATACCGCCGTGCGCCCGGTGCGTCCGCGCAGCCTTTCCCTCGGAAGAAGAGCGGGCAGCAGCGGCAGGAGGGCCGACAGGTAGGGCAAAAGGCCGCCGAAGGCTCCGTACATGAAAAGGCGCACGCGTTCCAATCCGTCCGTTTCCGGCAAAGATGCGCCCGCGGACAGAAAGAGCAGAGCTCTTACGGCGGCGTTCACGGTCAGCCAGAGCAGAAGCTGCAGAACAGTAAGGCCGACGTGACTGTTTTTGAAGCGAAACATGGAGAAGCTCCTGTGGTTGAAAGACGTCCTGACTATAGGCGGGGAAGATGAAACGGGTATCACATCCGGCGTAACAAAGCGTAACGACTGGAGCGTGGGGGAATTTTTTCAAGAAATTATACGCCGCCATCGGAAAATGAGCGTGTTTTCATCATAAATACGATGATATTTTTCTTTTATCACAGCATTATTGAAGAATTGTTCTTTGAAAGTGATAAAATTTTTACAGTCTGTTCGGGGAGAATATGTAACGAAGCGTAACAGAAGAGGCGTCGCCGTTGCCGTCATGTCGCATGAGGGCTATATAAGGTTGAGAGAATCCGTCCCGGCCTTCCGGTGGCGCGGGGCGGACGGGCAATCGGGAGAAACCATGGTTCAGATACTTATCGTTGACGATGACAAGGAGCTCTGTCACCTCTTGGAGGACTACTTCCAGCCGGAAGGCATCGTCTGCCGCTTTTCGCACGACGGGCGCTCGGCGCTGGCTTCCATGCGGGAAAAAAGGCCGGACATGGTGATTCTCGACGTCATGCTTCCTGAGAAGAATGGCTTTGAGGTGCTCCGCACCATGCGGAAGGATTCTCTTCTCTTTTCCCTGCCCGTCATCATGCTCACCGCCCGGGGCGACGCCGGGGACATGGTGCGCGGCCTGGACATGGGGGCGGACGACTACCTGCCCAAGCCCTTCAATCCCCGGGAGCTGCTTTCCCGCGTGAGGGCGGTGATGCGCCGCGTGCAGCCCGTGCTCTGCGCCGGTTGCGGGGACCTGCGCCTTGACGACGGCGCCATGAAGGCCTGGAAGGGTGAGGAGGCCGTGGCCCTGAGCGGGCAGGAATACCGCGTGCTGCGGGCGCTGCTGAACTCTCCCGGACAGGTGGTTTCGCGCGACGAGCTCAGCCGGGCGGTGTTCGGCAGGGACGCCGTGCCCATGGAACGCGGGCTCGACATGCAGATAAGCCGCGTACGGCGCAAGCTCGGTCCCTATTCCGATGGTTCGGAACGCATCAGAAGCATCCGCGGGGCGGGATACATGTACGTCGTGCGGCAGGAAGAGCTCTCATGAAATCTCTGTTCGGGCGTCTGGTCGCGTTCTGGGACTCCCAGTCGCTGTTCCGCAAAATCTATGTTTCCGGTTTTCTGTTCATCGGCTCCTTCGCCATACTCGGCGAGTTCGGCGAATATGTGGCGAGCGAGCTTCTGCAGAGTGACGGACTTGAGTTCTCCTCCGCGCAGGAAATCGTTCTCTGGGTGCTTTTCACCTTCATCGTGGCGGCGCTGGAGGCTTTCGTCCTCATCAGCTTTCTCAAGAACGTCATCGGTCATTTCACGTCGGTGATACACCGTCTTGCCGCGGGCGAGCTGTCGGCCCGCATTTCCCCGGACATGGCGGACAGGAAGGACGAACTCGGACTTCTGGCCCGCGCCTTCAACGACATGGCCGAGGCGAGGGAGAGGGAAAGCGCAAGGGAAAGGGAGCTGCTTTCCGCGGTGTCGCACGAACTGCGCTCCCCGCTTACGCGCCTTTCCGTGTCCGTGGAGCTTCTGCGCCGCGAGAAGGTTTCGCCGGAGCTTCTGGACAGGCTCAGCCTCGAGGCCGAGCGCATGGACGCGCTCATTGCAAGCATACTGGAATACTCCCGCATGGAGACGCACAAGACCTTCTGCCCCGTGGACGTGGCGGCGCTGGTGCGGGAGACGGCCGAGGACGTGCGCTTCGAAGGCAGCATGCGGGGTTGTCTTGTGGAGGCCGACTTGCCGGACAGCCTTTTTCTTGAAGGCGACGACGACATGCTGCGCCATGCCGTGGAGAACGTGCTGCGAAACGCGCTGCGCTATACGCCGGACGACGGCCGCATGAGCGTGCGCCTCGAGGCGGGCAGGGAGAGCTGCCGCATTGTGGTGGAGGACGGCGGTCCGGGCGTACCCGAAGAGGCGCTTACGCAGATTTTCCGTCCCTTCTTCCGGGTGGACGCCTCCCGCCAGCGTTCCAGCGGCGGCACGGGCATGGGCCTTGCCATAGTGCAGAGGGCCGTAATTGCCCATCACGGCCGCATCTGGGCGGAAAACAGGGCCGAAGGCGGCCTTCGCGTGGGCATGGAGCTGCCCCTTGTGCAGGCAAGGGGATTATGAGCCTGCCGACGTGTCGCCGGGTGGACGTCAGGTTCCTTGAAAATGCAGGGCAGGTCGGCTAGTTAAAAAAAATGCCCTTCGCGTGCCGGACCGCGCCGGACGCGCTTTCAATCGGAACCGCATCGGGAGAGGACAGATGAATCAAGTGACGCTGGTGTATTTTTCCCCTACCGGGAATACGAAGAAAAGTCTGGAAGCCATGGCCGCGAGCCTCGGCGGAGCGTGTGAGACCGTGGACGTCACGGCCGTGGAAGAGCCGCAGGTCCGCCGCTTCGGCAGCGATGAGAAGGTCATCTTCGGCGCGCCCGTCTATGCGGGGCGTATTCCCTCCGTGGCCAGAGGACGCCTTTCCCGTTTCAGAGGCGAGGGCACGAAATGCATCGTGGTGGTGACCTACGGCAACAGGCATTATGACGACGCGCTTCTGGAGCTTGCGGATATGGCCCGGGAACAGGGCTTTACCGTGGTGGGCGCAGCGGCGCTGGTGGGGCGTCACACCTACGGCGCCATTCAGGTGGACAGGCCCGATGAAAAAGACCTTGCCGCCGACGGCGAGTTTGCCGTGCGCGCCTTCTCCCGCAGAGACGATGCGCCGGAAGTCTCCGTTCCGGGCGGCAGCCCCTACCGGGAAGGCGGGAGCGGGGGCAAGTTCCGTCCGCTCACGTCCGAAGCCTGCGTGCGCTGCGGGCTTTGTGTGAAGTCATGCCCTGTGCACGCCATTGCGGACGATTGCGTGACCGTCGGGGAAGGCTGCCTTGCCTGCTTCCGCTGCATCCGCATCTGCCCGCACGGAGCGAAGAACATGGATACTCCGGCCTACAACGCCTTTGCCGCGGCCTTTACCGAAAAGCTTCAGAAGCGGCGGGAAAACGAATATTACTGCTGACGTGACGGCGCGGAAGAAGCGCGCCTTGGAATGACGCCTGAAGAGGCGTCCCATGAAAAAAGGCCCTCCCGGGGCCTTTTTTTTATGCCAGGGGCCGAACATCGTCCGGTCGGAAAGAGGGCCGCCGTATCGTCAGACGGACTCAAGGGCGGTTTTCCCTTGTGCGGGAAGTTCGGTCGTACTCTTTATGACGTTGGCCGTTTGGCTGTTTTTTCCGGTGGGGGAAGCCAGACTTTCTGCTCCCAAAGCAGGTACGCTACGATGTTTTTCCGCGTCCGTGCGGGAAGTCCGTACGATAGTCAGCAGAAATTTGAGGATGGTTAGCTTTTCCTCGTGCGGGAAGTTTTCCCCAGTGGGCTTGCGGCTGGCAGGTGTGCCACGTGAAGTTCCGTAGTCTTTCCGCTTCGATGCGCTGCCCTTGCGCGGGGAGCGGCAAAAAGGAAGAAACCTCCGGCCGGAAGGCCCCTAGACGCAGGGCCGGAGGGGAAGGCGCTCTTCCAGCTCTTCGAGAAGGTGCCTGAGCAGTTTCGTCACGCTGAAGGCCGTGCCCGTCTGAGCGTAGAGCGAAGAGGCTATGCCTTCAAGTTCCGGCGGAATGGCGAGCCTGGGCACGTTGACGTTGACGCCGATGCCCACCACGGCCCACTGTATGTCCGTGTTGTGGAACATGCTTTCCACAAGAATGCCCACCACCTTTCTGTTATTAAGGAAAAGGTCGTTGGGCAGGCGTTTTTCCAGCGTGATGCCGCAGCTTTTTTCCACGGCGGCGGCGCAGGCCTCCATGGCGAGATACGGCAGCATCTCCAGCTTTTCGGGCGGAAGGCAGGGTTTCGTGAGCACGGAAAAGCTGAGACTGCCCGGAAGGTTGAACCAGCGGTGTCCTTTGCTGCCCCGGCCTTCGTTCTGGCGGCGGGCCACCACTACCAGACCTTCCTGCGCTCCCTGCATGGCTTCGAGCGCCGCCACCTGATTGGTGGAGCCCGTCTCCTTGAGCCATATCCACCCGGCCTGACCGAGCACGCGGGTGTTCAGCCCCTCGCGCACGTCGTTGCCCGCCCAGGGGTCGGCACGGGAAATGAGCCTGTAGCCGCGCCGCGGCACCGATTCGATGATGTGCCCCTCTTCGCGTAATGTCATGACGTGCTTGCTCACCGCGGCCCGGCTGATGCCGAGCGCCCCCGAAAGCGCCTCGCCCGACGTCCACGCTTCATGCCCGTTTTCGATGAGACTTTGCAGTATGCGTTCCCGCATGGGGGATTCCGTTTGTGTCATGTTCCGCTCCCAACTGAGGAAAAAAACGATAATTGTAAACCTGAATGTGGTATGTTTAAGGTTGACATTTATATCCACGGCGGTAAAAGAAGGAATCAGCCATCACCATCAGCCAGGATAAGACCATGCATACCCTTCTTTCCACCGTTCTTCAGCGTCTTTCCGCCCCGGTACAGGGTTCTCTTCTTTCCCGCAGCGAAGCGGAGGAATTTCTTCATCTTCCCGCGTCCGCCACGCTGGACATGCTTTCCGTGGCCGGTGTGGTGCGCGCCGCGTGCGCTCCAGCCTTCTTCAACTGCGGCATCATCAACGCCAAGTCCGGCCGCTGCCCGGAAAACTGCGCGTTCTGCGCGCAGTCAGCACATCATGAAACAGGCGCTCCTGTCTATCCCTTTGTGGATACGGACGTGCTTGTGCGCAGGGCGGAAGAGGCGGCCTCCCACGGCACGAAGCGCTTCAGCATCGTGACGAGCGGCACCATGCTCGGCGAGGCGGACGTGGAGCCCATGTGCCGCGCCGTGGAGCGCATCATACGCGAAACGGGCATGGCGGTGTGCGGCTCTCTCGGCATTCTCACGCCGGAGCGCGCGGCCTGCTACCGCGAGGCGGGCATGACGCGGTATCATCACAATCTGGAAACGGCGGAGAGCTATTTTCCGCACATCTGCACCACGCATGCGTATGAAAGGGATGTGGAGAGCCTGCACGTGGCCCGCAAGGCGGGCATGGAAGTGTGCTCCGGCGGCATCATCGGCCTCGGCGAGAGCCTCGAGCAGCGCGTGGAGCTCGCCTGCACGCTGGCGGACGTGGGTGTGGATTCCATCCCGCTGAACTTCCTGAACGCCATAAAGGGCACGCGTCTTGAGAACATGCCCCGTCTTGCGCCCGAGGAGGCGCTTCGCACCGTGGCCATGTTCCGCCTCATGCACCCGACGAAGGACATCCTCATCGCGGGCGGCCGCAGCCACGTGCTCGGCGAATGGCAGAGCTGGCTGTACGCGGCCGGCGCCAACGGCATGATGATTGGCGACTACCTCACCACCTCGGGCGCGGCCTTCGAGGCCGACCTTGCCATGATGCGTACCCTGGGGGTGAAGTCATGAGAGCCTTTTTCGTTGCCGGCACGGATACCGACGCTGGCAAGACCACGGTGACGGCGGCCCTTCTGCGGGCGTTTGCGAAGGCCGGGGTTCCCGCCCTTGCCGTAAAGCCCGTGCAGACGGGCTGCATGGAGACGAAGGACGGGCTGGAAGCACCGGACGTGGCCTGCTGGAAGAGGGCCGGAGGCGAGGGCAGGGCGCTTTTCACCTTCCGCGTGCCGTGCTCGCCCCATCTGGCCGCGCAGCTCGACGGCGCGCGCCTTGACGTGGCCACGCTGGCAGAGGCCTGCCGCAAGGCCGTGGCCGAAGAGGGCGTGACCCTTTTCGAGGGCGCGGGCGGTCTGTACGTTCCGCTGAATGAAAAGGAGAACATGCTCGACCTCATGCGGGAGCTGCGTTTTCCCGTGCTGCTCGTGGTGGCCAACAGGCTTGGCTGCCTCAATCACGCGCTGCTTTCTCTGGACGCTTTGGAGCAGGCGGGGCTTTCTGCGGCGGGCATGGTGCTGTGCCGTCCCGTGCCGCCTTCGCACGTGGACGCTGGCACGAGTCCGGAAGCCGAGGAACTCATTCTGGGCGACAACGCAAGGCGCCTTGCCGAGGAAGGGGCCAGGCGCGGCGTGCCGCTTCTGGCGGACATTCCCTATGAGGAGAACTTTTCCGCTTCCGACGGGAACTGCTGGGACGCCATGGCCGCAAGACTCGGGAACGCCGTTTCCGTGCTGGCCGCGCCTCAAAAAGAGGACGAGAGGACAAAGGAACGCCTTGCCTTCGACAGGGAACATTTGTGGCATCCCTACACGTCGGCCCTGAAGCCCCTGCCTGTTCGCGAGGCGGCGGGAGCTTTAGGCGCGCGCCTTTTTCTTGCCGACGGCACAAGCCTTGTGGACGGCATGTCCTCCTGGTGGTGCAGGGTGCACGGTTACGGCAATCAGCGTCTGGTGCGCGCCCTTCAGCGGCAGGCCGCGCGCCTTTCCCACGTCATGTTCGGCGGGCTCACGCACGAGCCAGCCGTGGAGCTTTGCCGCCGTCTGCTGACGCTGCTGCCTTCCGGCCTTGAGCACGTCTTTCTGGCCGACTCCGGCTCCGTGGCCGTGGAAGTGTCCATGAAGATGGCGCTTCAGTACTGGCAGTCGGCGGGGCGCGGGGAAAAGTGCCGCTTCGTGGCGCTCAGGGGCGCCTACCACGGCGACACGCTGGGGGCCATGTCCCTGTGCGACCCGGTGACGGGCATGCACTCGCTTTTTTCCGGCGTGCTTGCGAAGCAGATTTTCGTGGAGCGCCCCACCTGCCGCTTCGATGAGCCCTACAGGAAGGAGAGCTTCGTTCCCATGGAGGAGACGCTCCGCGCCCATGCGGGGGAAGTGGCGGCCGTGGTGGTGGAGCCCGTGGTGCAGGGCGCGGGCGGCATGTGGTTCTATCATCCCGAATACCTGCGGAATCTTCGCACGCTGTGCGACGAGCTCGGCGTGCTTCTCATCGCCGATGAAATCGCCACCGGCTTCGGCCGCACGGGAAAAATGTTCGCCTGCGACTTTGCCGGCGTCACGCCCGACATCATGTGCGTGGGCAAGGCGCTCACCGGCGGCATGATGACCCTTTCGGCCGTGGCCGCCACAAGGAATGTGGCTTCCGTCATTTCCGGGGCGGACGCGGCGCACGGAGGCGGCGTGTTCATGCACGGTCCCACCTTCATGGGCAATCCCCTTGCCTGCGCCGTGGCCTGCGCGAGTCTCGACGAGCTTTGCGCCTCGCCCTGGCAGGAGAAGGTGGAGCACATCCGGCAGAAGCTCGAGGCGGGCCTTGCGTCGTGCCGCGCCGTGCCGGGCGTCACCGATGTCCGCGTGCTCGGCGCCATAGGCGTGGTGGAAATGGACAAGGGCGTGGACGTGGAGGCCTGGCAGGACTTCTTCGTGTACCGCGGGGTGTGGATTCGTCCCTTCGGCCGCACGGTGTATGTCATGCCGCCCTTCGTCGTGTCGGATGAGGAACTGGAAACGCTTTCGCAGGCCATGCTTGCCGCCGTGCGCTCTGCTGCAAAGCACGGCGGAACGCCGCAAAGGGGATGATGCCTTGCTGATATTCTGCCTGTATGCCGCCTTTCTTCTCGGCCTCGGCGTGCTGGACGCCCGGCGCTCCCGCGGGGCCCTTGCCTTTTTCGTGAACGGCCGCTCCTCCGGCGCAGTGCACACGGGCTTTTCGGTCATGGCTTCCTGCATCGGCGGGTCCGCCACCATCGGCATGGCCGGTCTTGCCTGGCAGGTGGGCACGCCCGCGTTCTGGTGGCTCGGCTCCGGCGCGTGCGGTCTTGTGCTGCTCACCCTTTTCCTTGCCCGCAAGGTGCGTGACTCCGAAGCCTACACCATGCCGGAAATGGTCGCCGCGTGGCTCGGTCCGGGCGCAAGGCGGCTGGTGTCCTTCATCATCATTCCCGCGTGGCTGGCCATTCTTGCGGCCCAGTTCACGGCCATGGGCAAGCTCACCGTGGCGCTTACCGGCTTTTCGCCGGAGCTGGCGCTCGTTACGGGCGCCGCCGTCATCGTGGGCTATTCCTGCCTCGGCGGGCAGTCGTCCGTCATCCGGAGCGACTTGCCCCAGTGCCTGCTTCTGCTCGCGGGCATTCTGGCGGCCGCGCTGTGGCTTCTGGGACACAACCCCGAGCCTCTGCTGGCGCTGCGCCTTGAAGCGGTCAACGAATCCTTCGGACTCGGCCGCTTTTCCTACTTCATGCTCATTCTGGGCGGCAGCTATGTGGTGTGCCCCATGCTGTTCGGCCGCGTGCTCAGCTCTCGCGACACGACAAGCGCCATGCGCGGCTGCTGGCTCGCCGTGTTCGGGCTGCTCGCTTCCGCAGCGCTCATCGTGGCGCTGGGCGTTCTGTGCCGCGGTTTCGTGCCCGAAGGCACGGGCGCGGACGACGTGCTCGCTTCCGCCATGGCGCTGCTTCCGCCGTGGGTGGGCATGCTGCTTCTGGTATCGCTGCTTTCCGCCGTGCTCTCTTCGGCCGATTCGTGCATCATCACCGCCTCCACGGTGCTCTGCAACGACGTGCTCGGCCGCAGAGAGGTGGGGCTCTGCCGCCTCGTCACGCTGGCCTTCGGTGTGTGCGGCCTGCTTCTTGCCACGCGGGGGCACGGCATTCTCGACCTTCTGCTCATGGCCAACGACATATACGTCTGCGGCGTGGTGGTGCCGGTGTTTTTTGCCATGATGATGAAAAAGGGCGCGGTGCACCACGGCTTCTGCCTTGCGGCCATAGTCGTGGGCGGCGCGGGCGGCCTTGTGTCCGCCGTGAGCGGCGTGCCCGCCTTCGGCTATGCGGGCATGCTGCTGGCCGCGCTTGCCATGCTCTGCGGGCGCTTTCTGCCGCCGGTCTGCCGCGGAACCTGCTCTTCCGTGCAGTAGGAAGAAAAGGGGACACTCCCGCATTTTGGAACATGACGCTGCATAAGATTCGATGAAAAAAGGAAGGGCCGTCCGGAAGGGCGGCCCTTTTCGTCGGGACGGAGCAGGGGAGAGCGGCACTTTCGGCGGTCTTCCCGGCGGGAAGGGCGGGGCATGAAAAAAGCTCCGGGAAAAGACTTCCCGGGGCCCGTGCTTTTTGAATTTGACGTGCCGTTACACGTCGAGTCCGGCGTGATAGCCCTGATACACGGCGGTGGTGATGGTGGAGGGACGCACGGCGTCGCCTATGACGCGCACGAAGGGCGCGGCGTCGATGAGCGAGTCGTAGTTGCGGGAGCGCTGGCCCACGGCGCAGATGACGGTCGCTCCGGGAAGAAGCTCTTCCACGCCTTCGGCGTTGCGCACGAGCAGTCCGTCTTCCTTCACGGCAAGGCCGGTGCAGGAGGTGCGCACGTCCACAAGTTCCGTCAGCTTGCGCAGCAGGATGGGACGGTGGCGGATGTTGGCGTCGGGCGCGACTTCGGGACGCATTTCCACGAGCGTGACCTTCTTGCCGTCCTGAGCGAGGTGGATGGCGCATTCGCAGCCGGCAAGACCGCCGCCGAGCACCACCACGGTGTCCGCGCATTCGGCGCTTCTCTTGTAGTAGTCGTTGACGATGATGACGTTTTTCCCGTCCATGCCGGGCAGCGGAGGCACGATGGGCTCGGAGCCGGTGGCGATGATGAGCGCGTCCGCGCCTTCCTTCTCCACGTATTCGGCGGTGACGGTGGTGTTGAGGCGCACTTCCACGCCCGCGATTTCCATCTGACGGGCCAGCGTGAGGCCGAGCTCGTACATTTCATGCTTGAAGGGAATGGCCTGCTCGCTTCTGAGAATGCCGCCGAGTTCGCCGTCCTTTTCGCAGAGGATGACGTGATGGCCCCTTTCCGCCGCGGCGATGGCGGCCTTCATGCCGCCGCAGCCGCCGCCCGCCACGATGACCTTCCTGGCGCGAAGGGCGGGAAGGGCGGGCGCGTCCTGCTCACGGCCGATGCGCGGGTTCACCGTGCAGCGGCGCGTGCCCGTGGTGGGGCGTTCCGCCATGCACACGAAGCAGCGCAGGCAGCGCACGATTTCGTCCGCGCGGCCTTCCACGACCTTGGAGGGCAGCTCGGGGTCGGCGATGAGGGCGCGGGCCATTTCCACCACGTCCGCCTTGCCGGAGGCGATGATGTCCTCCATCTGGGCCGGGTCGTTGAGCGCGCCCACCGTGGCCACGGGGGTGGAGACGTGCTTCTTGATTTCCGCGG
>CALUPQ010000150.1 GCA_944322695.1 uncultured Mailhella sp.
CTTTCTGGCCACCACGCCCCTCGCCCTGCTCTGTCAGGCCGCAGGCTGGCGCACCTGCTGTCTCGTGCTCGCCGCCCCCCCCCCCGTTCTGGCCGCCATGCTCTTTTTCGTGGTGCGCGACTTTCCCGGAAACGACGCCCCGAAACAGGCGCCCGCCCTGTCCCCGCGCACGCAGATGAGCGAACTCGGCACCCTGTTCCGCCGCCGGGAACTGTGGCGGCTCCTTCTGCTCTTTCTCGCGCTGGCCAGCCCCTACTTCGCCTTCCACGGCCTGTGGGGCGGCGTCTACCTTCAAGAGGTGCACGGCCTCTCCCCGGCGCAGAGCGGCAACGTGCTCGCCATGGGCGCCGTGGGCCTCATCGCGGGCGCGCCCTTCATCACCTGGCTCAGCGAAACGTGCCTGCACTCCCACAGGCGGGCCTTTCTCTTCGCCGGCGTGCTCGGCGCCGCCTCCTTCGGGGCCCTCATCCTCTTCAACGAATCCCTTCCCCTGTGGGCCCTCTACGCGGCCTCCCTCGGCGCGGGCGTGGCCTCCAACGGCCCCAACCCCATCGCCTACGCCGCGGCGCGCGCTCTTTTCGGCTCCGACCTCATGGGCACCGTGGGCGGACTCATGGCTTCCGGCCTGTTCGCCGCCGGAGCCGTGCTTCAGAACATTTCCGGCATCATCCTCGACACCGCCCGGAACTGCGGCCTCAGCAGCGCCGAATCCTTCGCGGCGGCCTTCCTGCCCATGGCCCTGCTCGGCCTGACGGCCGCGGCGCTCAGCTTCACCCTGCCCGAAACCTGCGGAAAAACGCGGAAGGACAAAAACGCCGGAGCCGCCTAGGACGTGCCCTGCCTTCAAAGACACCCGAAGCCGCCTTCCATCAAAAATCCTCCGGAACGCCCCGGAAAAACGCGACGCGGCATGCCCTCCGGGCGCATAAGCCCCTGCCAGGAGGCGCCTGCCGCGCCCAAACCACGGGGACGGCACGCGGAAGAACGACGTGCGCTGTCTCCCCGGGGCTTTCGGCAAAAGCGCGGCCGCGCCGGGCGGAGGCGGAAAAACGCGATGCGGAAGCGTGAGGCACAGGCCCATCCACTTCCCCAAAAGCGGAAAAACGGCCTACTCCGCAGAGGAACACGCCCTGTGTCCATGGGCCGGGGAGCGGAGCCGGGCACAGCCTTCCCCCCGTGCGGGAAAACGCCGGGGCCCGCCTTCCCCGCGGCTTTGCAGCCCCCGCCGAAGAGGCTGCGCGCCGTACGCGGCCACCTTCGAAAAACGCCGCGTTCCCTTGACAGAAGCGGAGTTTCACGTCCTTTTAATGCATACACCTTTTTCCCGGAGGCCGGGCATGACATCGCTCCAACTGTTCTTCATCGCTCTGGCGTGGCTGCTCGGCGGCTTCGTGCACGGCGTGGCTGCCGTGGGCGGGGGCATGGTGGCCATGCCCATAGCCACCACCTTCACCGGCGCGCGGGAGGCCATTCTCATTTCCTGCCTCACGGGCCTCATCATTCCGCTGGCGCTCTCCGTGCTCTACCGCAGGCACATTCTCCTGCGCGAGGTGCTGTGGCTCTCCGCAGGCTGCATTCCCGGCATCCCGGCCGGCGTGGCGCTGCTCACCGTGCTTTCCGGCTCCGTGCTGCTCTTCGGCGTGGGAACCATGCTCATCGTCTTCGTCCTGTGGCAGATGTGCTCCCACAGCGTGCGCACCACCCTGCCCTTCCATCCCGCGGCCGCGCTTCTCGCCGGCTTCGTCGGAGCGTTCGTAACGGCCTGCACCAGCCTCGGCGGCCCCATCCTCGCCATGTACGCCGCCTTCCGCGGCTGGGGCAAGGAGCAGACCCTCGCCTCCACCGGCATGTTCTTCAACATCATGAACCTCGGCCTCATCGCCCTCCAGTGGAAGGCCGGGCTCTATACCGCCGAACTTCTCGGCGCGGTGGCGCTCTCCCTGCCCTGCGCCGTCGCAGGCGTTCTCATCAGCATGCCCGTGGTGCGCCGCATGCCGCAGAAAACCTTCCGCAAGGTGCTGCTCGCCATGATATTCGCCTCCGGACTCATGCTCCTGGGCAGAGCCGTGGCGTAGTGATTCTCACGGGGAGAGCCGTGGCATAGCACTTCTCTCAGAGCGGTCCGCGTCGTGCGTCGTCCCCTGCTCCGCCCCGCATTGCCCGCGAAGGCGGACTTCCGAAAACGCCGCCCTTCTTCTTTTCCGAGTCATCCCTTCCCTTTTTGCCGTGCCGCTCCCCCTTTTTGCCGCGCCCTTCGGCGGCACGCGCCTTGCGGCGCATAAGAGCCCCTGCCCGCAAGACTCCTGCCCCCTCTTGTTCCCCTTTTCCGCAAGGCCCCGGCCGGAGGGGGGCCGGCCGCCTGCCAGTCCCTCCGCAAGACTCTTTCCGCACCGCCCCTTTTCCCCCTTTCCTCAGGTCTCCCCGCTTTCCTCACGCCTCGACATGGGGGGGCTGACACAAAGACGCTTCCTCAAACTCCGGCCAGTCTTCCGCAAGCCCGGCATGGGGAGGGACTGCCCCCCGAGCGTCTGCACGCCCCTGCGCCGACCGTCTGCACGCCCCTGCGCCGACCGCCTGCACGCCCCTGCGCCGACCGCCTGCACGCCCTGCGCCGACCGCCTGCAAAAACGGCGTTCCGGAAACGGCCTTCGACGCCAAAGAGAAAAAAACAGGCGCACGCAGGGCATCCCTTGCCGCAACACCCTGTTTTTCATGAAAGACAACTTGACAGCGGACAGGTTTCGCTCTTTATGGAAGGGGATGATTCTTTCTCGGGGGTAGGAAAGTTGTTTGCGTTGTTCTGGCTCGGTTTTTCCTGGGTAATGGGGGGATTCGTCCACGGGGTGAGCTCCATCGGCGGGGCCATGGTGGCCATGCCCATGATGACCTTCACCACCGCCCCGCGGGACGCCATTCTCATCGCCTGCATGGCATTCGGCATCATTCCGCTGGCGCTTTCCCTGCTTTACCGTCGGCACATTCTGCGGCGGGAACTTCTGTGGCTCGCCCTCGGAGCCCTTCCCGGCGTTCCGGCCGGGGTGGCGCTGCTCACCGTGCTTTCCGGCCCGGTGCTGCTGTTCGGCGTGGGAGCGCTGCTCGTCGCCTTCGTTC
This sequence comes from uncultured Mailhella sp., assembly GCA_944322695.1. Taxonomy (GTDB): domain Bacteria; phylum Desulfobacterota; class Desulfovibrionia; order Desulfovibrionales; family Desulfovibrionaceae; genus Mailhella. The sequence goes on from CALUPQ010000150.1 coordinate 3,112, forward strand.
TGTGGCAGACTTTTTCCCACCGCGTGCAGAGCGTCCTGCCCTTTCATCCCCTCGTCGCCGTTCTGGTGGGCGCGGCGGGAGCGTTCATCACGGCGTGCACCAGCATGGGAGGCCCCATCTTCGCCGTGTACGCGGCGTTCCGCGGCTGGAAGAAGGAAGAGGCCCTCGCCACCACCAGCATGAACTTCAACGTGGTCAACGCGAGCATCATTCTTCTTCAGGGACAGGCCGGACTGTACAGCGACTTCGTGCTGCACGCGGTGGCCGTTTCCCTGCCGTGCGCCATTCTCGGCGTTCTCATCAGCCTGCCCGTGGTGCGCGTCATGCCGCAGGAAACCTTCCGCAAGGTGCTGCTCGCCATGATATTCGCTTCCGGCCTCGTGCTCGTCGTCCGGGCGCTGGCGTAGGCGCAAAACTTCCGCGCAAAACGGATGCGTGCGGTCGGCGGCTCCCTGGTCGCCGCCTCACCTCCCGCCCGGAAAAACTCCGGGCAAATCCCCTACCCTGCATCCGGCCCGGGGAAAAACCGGTCTCAGACCGCGGGCAACGCAAAAAGCCGTTTGCGCCGATGCCTCCGGAGCGCCCCCGCGGAAACGCCCCGCGACAACCGCAGACAAAAGACACACCTGCAACACACGAAGATGAAACACTCGCCTGCGCCGCACGCAGACAAAAGTTACGCCTGCGACAACCGCAGATGAAACACGCGCCTGCGAGGCCCCCAGACACAAGTCACGCCTGAGCCGCACACAAGCACAGGACCCGCCTGCGCCGTGGGCCTGCCGAAAACGCCGCCGGACACGGCCCCGGTCCACACGTGCAGAAAAAGAGCGGAGCCTGTGACGACGGGACGCGCAAGTCCCCCGGCCCCGCCCGCGCTGCAAAGCCCGACTTCCGAAAGCGTGCCCGTTTTGGGGCGCGACCTGCTCCCGAACAGCCTCCGTGGAGGACAGCACAAAAAGTCGCGTCTTCCTTCAGGCTCCACTCGTGCAGAATAACCGCCCTGCCCGGCTACTTTTTCTTCGCCAGCTCCTCGGGAGCGAGCTTTTCCAGCTCGGTGAGGGCTTCCTCAAGCTCGTTGCTCAGGGTGTTGGCGCGGCGGGGGTCCCAGTCGGCAAGAGCGGCGCGCATGGCTTCAAGCACGGCGGCCACCTTCTGCGCGCCGGGCATGAGCTGCTTTTTCGTTTCTTCGGGGATGTCGGCAAAGCGCAGGGCATCGACCAGATAGCCGGCAAGTTCCGTCACGCCGTGCTTCATGCCGGAAGGCCCCCAGCTGTCCAGCTCGCCCCAGACCAGAGCGGAAAGCTTCGGCCAGGCGGCCGGAACCTCATCCTCGTTGTACGTCCACGCGCCCACGCGAATCTGCAATATCTTACCCATGTTCTTTCCTTTTACGTATTGCCGGAAGCGCCGGAGGCCGTGCGGAACGCCCTCCTCGCCTTCCTCATGCGTGAAGAGTACACCATCCATCCGCCAAAACAAAGAAGGAAGGCTCGGAGAAAAAACGCCCTGCCGTCGAAACCGAAGGGAGAAGGACCGTTGGGAGAACGTCATAAGTCCGTAAGCGAAAGACGAAAGCGCGTTGGGAGGACCTCTCCGCCCTGCAAGCGAAGGATGAAAACCCGTTGAGAACACGCCGTGCGGCCCCGAAGGCGGAAGGAGCGTTGAGCCCCCCCTGCAAACGAAGACAGAAAGAGCGGTGATAGAACCTCACCGCCCTGCAAACCAAAGCTGAAGCGTGCGGTGAGAAAAGGCCGTGCAGAACGGACGGCAGAAACGCGCGATGACTACCGAGACATGAACCCGTGCCTTTGAAACGCGCAACGAGACTCGACTGCCGCCACACGGAGCCGTGCCTTTCGCGCCCCTCAATGCTCCGGGCAGCGCAACCGCCCGTGTCCGCTCCGGACCCCCGGCACGGACCCCCGGCACGGATACGGGGTCTGCACGGCGCCTGCTGCGTTTTGCACCATAATGCATTGCGCCGCCTGAAGACCGTTTCCCAGAAGCATCGAGAGAACCTCACAGCCTTTCAAGCAGAGCATGAAGGAGCGTGACGAACGGATATCCGCATCACCGCGCCGGGCGCCTGCATCCTCACCCCAAACCATCCTGAAAACTTTTCCGCTTACACCGCTGTTTCGGCGCAGACCGAAACGGCGGTCGGCCACCGTGGGTGGGCGCGGCAGCGCACACCCACACTGAGCGCGCGCCGCGATGACTCCGGGCAAGCACGCCCTGCCCTATGTTCGTCCAGACAGAAAAGCCTTGAGAAAAAAGCCTTCCCTCCGACTTTCAGCTTTCCCACTCCTGAAACGGCAACTCTTTTCGCCCTCCCTCTCCCGCCAGCCTGCGGCCGCCGCAGCGGCGAAGCCGCGAGGCGGAACCGAGGGGGGGGCGGGGGGAATCATTCCCCCCGCTGCCTTTTCTGCCTTTTCTGCCTTTCCTGCCTTTCCTGTCTTTTCTGCCTTTCCTGTCTTTCCGGGGTTCGGGGCAGCGCCCCGCGGCTTCTTGCCGGTCCCTTCCTCTTTCCCGGGGGCGGGGCCCCGCCCTGCTCTTTCCGGGTCTCTTCCTCTTTCCCGAGGGCTTCCCCCGCCGCCTTTCCGGTTCAGGTACGAAAACGCCCGGCCGCGGAATGTTCTGCGGTCGGGCGTTGGGTTTGGTTTTCAGTCGCGTCCTTGTCAGGCGCGTTTGGTTTTCAGGCGTCCGGGGTCGGGCTATTCGCCTTCGTTCCACTCGCTCTGGACGCGGGCGACGACGTCTTCGACGGCGGACTGCTGTTCGGGCGGGCAGACGACGATGAGGGGGCTGCCGGCGTCCACGTTCTTGGTCTGGTCGAAGTACACGTCGTAGATGATGCCGGCGGGGCCGGAGTAGCACAGGGGCACTTCACGCTTCATGCGGGAGACGATGAACAGCTCCATGCCGTCGTGGATGGACACGGTACGGCAGCCGAGGATTTTGACCTTCTTGTCCACGTCGGGCACGAAGTAGTACTTGGCGCGTTCCGGGGCGCAGAAGGCGTAGAGGCTTTCCTTGAGGAGCTTGCTGACGACTTCCTGCCTGGTGAGGTAGTGGCGGATGACGCCGAGGGGGGTACCGGCCTCCACGAAGGAGCCGTCGAGTTCGCGGTAGAGCTTCTGGAGCACGCCGCGCTCGGTGGCGAGCACCTTGCGGGGGTTCTTCTCGCGGGTGATGGTGGCGATGTGGGTGCCGGGCACTTCCTTCCACGTTCCGGTGAAGCCGCTCACGCGGGCGCCTTCCTCAATCTCGGCGAAGCGGATGACGCCGGTGTGAGGCGCGCAGACCTCTTTTCGGTGTAGGGCGCGGCCTTGAGTTCTTCCATGACTTCGGCAATGTCTCTCATGCAATCACCCTAGCGATAGTAAAGGTTGCGGCCGCCCATGGTTTCGAGGGCCTGGCGCAGGTTGGCGCGCACGTCGCGGCGGTCCCACACGCCCTGGATATGCCCGCGGGAAAGGGCCTTGTAGCAGTTGTGGTGGTCCGGCGGGATGTCGAGACCGGTGGTGTTCTTGATGACGCCCGGGCCTGCGAAGCCGATGTCCGAGGAACGGATGGCGAACTGGTAGAACGCGCAGCCGAGGAAGCTGGCCACGGGGCCGCCGTAGGACTTGGTATCGTAGAGCACGAGGTAGAGACCACCGGATTCGATGTAGCGGCGCACGGCCACGGTGCAGCGCGGCATCTGGATGACGCCGTGGGTGCCTTCCTGAATGCGGATGCCCGCGGTGCCGTGACAATAGACGATGAAGGGATAGCGCTTGCGGCGGGCGCGGTCGGCCGCGGCCACGAACTTGGAGCCTTCGGCCACGCCCACGGAGCCGCCGCGGAAGGAGCCGGCGAGGATGGCCACCACCACCTGCACGCCGTCAATGCGCGCTTCGAAGGTGATGCAGCCGCACTTGAGGCCGGTCTTTCTCTTGGCTTCGGCAATCTTTTCGTCGAATCCCGGGAAGTTCAGGGGGTTGCCCGCCTCGACCTCGGTGTTGAACTCGTAGAGGGAGTTCTCGTCGAAGCAGTTGTTCATGACCCACTGGTATTCCATGGGGAAGTGATGGCCGCAGGTGGAGCACACGCCCGCGAACTCGTTGTAGAGGTCGGGCGCCCACATGTCCATGCAGCCGCGCTGGGCGGAATAGGGGCAGGAGATGGCGCGGTCTTCCCTGGCCTTGGGGCTGACCCAGGCCCAGCCGGAACGGTCGGAATCCTCCCATTCGGAAAGGCTGGTCAGTTCCTCCTCGCTTCCCGTGCTTTCCACGGTCGTGCCGTGGCGCAGCTTGTTCCACGGTTTCATGGCGCGCAGCTTGAGCACTTCCCATTCCGAGCCGATTTCCTCAAGCAGGTTGGAGAAGGTGCGGCGGTTGCGGTGATAGAAATCGTAGATGAGGCGGTTGTAGATTTCCCACCACTGTTCGGACCACGCGTCGCCAAGGCGCCCCATGATGCTGCGGCGGTTCTGACATTCGCGGTGCGAGGCCTTGGTGAACTTGTTCTGACGCATTTCCACAAGGCGCTGACGGGCCTTGCGGGAAAGGTCCCAGCGCACGGAAATCTCGTCGAGATTGAGCTCGCGGTCGCGGAAGCGGCGCAGCGTGGCGGCGCGAAGAGGCGCAAGGCCGCGGGCGGCGAGCACCACTTCGTCCGTGGCGCGGATGACTTCCTGACGCACGGTGCGGAAGAACTCGTAGTGATAGGGACGCGCGCCGAGCACGGGTTCCTGAATAATCTTGTCGATGTAGCCGAACTTCAGGTTGTCTTCGGCGGTAAGGTGCAGGTCGCGTGCGCAGCGCTCCACAAGGTCGGCGGAAGCGCGTGCGCCGCCGCGCAGATGCCCCTCGATGGCGGCCGCGCCCTCGGGAGAAATCACGGAATAGTAGCCGTGGGAGAGCATGAGACGGCGGTCGGCAAGAGAAATGGCCTCGGCGCCGCCGGAGCCGCCTTCGGAGAAGATGGCGATGAACGGCACGGTGAGCCCGGCCATCTCGTAGATGTTGCGGGCAATCTGCTGCGCCGCGCCGGGGTAGTCTTCCAGCGGATAGCCGCCGGGCGTGAAGACGTAGGCGTGAATCGGGATGCCTTCGGTTTCGGCCACGCCCATGTAGTGCTTGGCCTTGGCGTTGCCCCAGGGCTTGGCCGAGCCGCCGTTGCGGAACTCCTCGCCGTGGCCCTTTTCATGACCCATGACGAGCACGGGCTGATGGTACACCTTGCCGTGACGCTTGCGCGTGATGTAGGCGCGGGCGATGACCATGGCAGGGTCGTTGGTGTGTTCGCCCTGCCCGCCGATTTCCGTGTAGTTGTCGTACACGTTTTCGAGAATGTCGCGCAGGCACACGCGATGGGGGTGACGCACGATGCGCACCTTGTCCATGGGCGTGAGCTTGTCCTCGAGCTTGCACTCCATGAAGAAGAACAGGTCCTCAAGGGAGGTCATTTCGGCCTGCGCCTCTTCGCGGGAGCAGTTCTCCAGCTTCTGACGGATTTCGTCGAGCCGCGTCTGAAGGAGCGCAATGTCTTCCTCATGCTTGCCCGGGAAGATATCCTTGAGATAACTCAGCCTGTCGGCGAGCTGATGCAGTTGCTTTTCCCATTCCATCATAAAATCATATCCCTTCCTGATAAGAACAGGAAACTAGAAACGCAGCATGCGCTCCGTTTTTTTCTTCAGAAATTCCACGTTGGACTTGAGCGCCTCGCCCTTGCCGTCGTGTCCCTCGAGACGGAGCGTCTCAAGGAAGGCGAGCCCGTTGGCGCTCACCTCCGCAAGGTCCTTGCCCCAGATGATGGCAAGCGCGAGGTTGGGGTCGAACTCGGTGGGAATGGTGTAGGGGTTCTCCGGAGAGGCGGGCGGCACGTGGGTGTGCACGCGGCACCATTCGTGTTCGTCCCAGCTGAAGCGGTCGATGTCGCCCACCCAGGGGGAGAAGCCGTTGTCCGGGTCCTCGGCGATGATGCGGTACTCCACGCCCACGCCGTTGAAGGTGATGTCCTCCTGCGTGTAGCCGAGCGGCTCGCCGAGACCGGTGCGAATCTGCTCCGCGATGAGGTCGACCTCCTTGCCCTTCACGCGGCTGATGGCCGCGGAAACGCCGTTCTCCACCTGAATTCTGGTGTTCACTTCCATGAGGAAGGGATGACCGTCCCGCGTGACAATCCATTCCCAGGTGCCCACGCTGTCGTAGCCCACCTTGCGGGCCATGTTGAGCGAG
>CALUPQ010000151.1 GCA_944322695.1 uncultured Mailhella sp.
AGGTACACGTTGCAGCCGTGTTCGGAGAACATGGGCGGATGGGTGTCGAAGAAGCCGAACCGATAGGAGCCGGCGGAAACGGGGATGAGCTCCACCTTGCCGTCGAGAAGCTTGGCGATTTCGATGCCGTCTTCCAGCGTGTAGCCGCCCTCGAAAAGTTCGGAGCCGCTCATGCGCACTTCGATGGGGAAGCCTTCGCCCACGGCCGCGCGCACGCTCGCCACGACTTCCAGCAGAAGACGGGCGCGTCCGTTGAGGTCGCCGCCGTATTCGTCGGTGCGCTTGTTGAAATAGGGCGAGAGGAACTGATTGATGAGCCAGCCGTGTCCGGCGTGAATCATGACCATTTCAAAGCCCGCGCGCTTGGCCAGCGCGGCCTTTTCGCCGTAGGAGGCCACGATGGCGGCAATCTGCTCCTTCGTGAGGGCCTTCACCGGTCTGCCGTCGGGCCGCGTGCCGTCGCAGGGGCCGTACTGGGAGAGGGAGGCCTTCTTGTCCTTGTCCACGAGATAGGTGCCCGCGTACTGGCCGGAGTGGGAAAGTTCCACGCTGGGAATGGCCCCGTGACGGCGGATGGCGTCGGCCATCATGGTGAAGCTGGCAAGGGAGCCGGGCGTCTGAAGTTCCAGATGCAGCATGTGGGAGGCGTCGGTTTCGGGATGCACCACGAGCTCGCTCACCGTGACGTTGGCGCTGCCGCCCTTCGCCCTGTTTTCGTAGAAGGCGCGGCTGCCCGGACCTGCGCAGCAGTCCCAGGTGATGTCCGTGGCGCCGGTGGGCGCGGCGAACATTCGGTTGCGGAAGGTGACGCGGCCGAGCCGAATGGGAGAGGAAAGATGCGGGTATGTTCTTTTCATGGCGTTCTCCGGCGTTTTGGCGAATTTCTGGGGAAACGGCGGCCCGGCGTAAAAAGTCTGACGGCGTCGGCTCTCGTGCGGAGCTTCTGCGGGCGCTTCGGGCATGGATGTTCCCGGATAAGGCACGACGTTTCCGGACCGGGAAAAGGCGATATGCGGCCCGGCCTCTATTTTTATCACAGCAACGGGCTGTGTTGTAAAGTCGAAAAGATTGCGGAGCCGTTGGATGCCATCGAACAACTGAAAGGGAATAAATCTGATATTGACAATGAAATTCATTTTCAATATAGACAAAAAAACGTTGTTTCCCCTGTAACCCGGCGCATCGCGCCACGGCCCGCCATGAGACCATCGCAGATTCTTTCCTCTCTTCGTACGCTTCTTTCCATCCGTCAGCCCGTGTTTCTCTGGGGAGCTCCCGGGGTGGGCAAAAGTCAGGTCGTGGCCGAGGCGGCCCGCTCCATGGGCTACGCCCTCCGGGACATACGCGCCGTGCTGCTCGACCCCGTGGACTTGCGCGGCATTCCCCGCATCAGCCCGGAAGGGGAGACCGAGTGGTGCCCGCCTTCCTTTCTTCCGGGGGCGGACGCTCCGGAGAAGGGCGTTCTTTTTCTGGACGAGCTCAACGCCGCGCCGCCCCTTGTGCAGGCCGCCTGCTATCAGCTCATTCTAGACAGGCGCATCGGCGAATACGTCCTGCCGGAAGGCTGGGTGGTGGTGGCCGCGGGCAACCGCGAAAAGGACAGGGCCGTGACGCACCGCATGCCGAGCGCTCTTTCCAACCGCATGGTGCATCTGGAATTCGACGTGAGCCTCGACGACTGGCTGGACTGGGCCGCGCGCTCGGGCATGCGGCCGGAAGTCATGGCCTTTCTCCGTTTCCGGCCCAGTCTCCTGCACGACTTCGACGCACAGGCATCCTCGAAGGCCTTTGCCTCGCCGCGTTCATGGTCCTTCGTGTCCGCCATCATGCAGGCATCCCCCGAGGAGGACGTGGAATACGGGCTCTACCGCGGCGCCGTGGGCGACGGGGCGGCCGCGGAATTCATGGGCTTTCTTCGCGTGTGGCGGGAATTGCCGTGCGTGGAGGACGTGCTTGCCGCGCCGGAACAGGCGCCCGTGCCTGCGGAACCGGCCGCGCTTTACGCCGTAAGCGAGGCGCTGGCCGCGCGCGCCACGGGGCAGAACCTTCCGGCCGTGTTCGCCTACCTTGAAAGGCTGCCCGTGGAATTCGGCGTGCTCTGCATGCGTCAGGCCGTGTGCCGAGACGGCGGCCTTGTGGAAAGTCCGGCCTTCGGCGCATGGGCGCAGAACCATGCGGACGTGCTGCTGTGAGGGGCCGGAGCCTTTCGTCCGACGTTGCGCCGGACGCAGGCCTGCGGCGTGTCCCCGTGAGGGGCAGCGCTACGGAGCCCGACCGGGGCCCTTGGGACGGCGCGCACGAAGATTGCTCCTGCCGGGAGCGGAGAAAGGGAGTTTTTCATGAATGACAGGGAACGGGAGAGCGAGGTTCTGAAGGCGCTTGAGCGCGCCCGCTCGACGCTGGTGCTGGAGCATCCCTTTTTCGGCTCCGTGGCCCTGCGCCTTTGCCTTTGCTGCGATGAGGACTGTCCCGGCATGTGGACGGACGGCCGCACTCTGGCCTGCAACCCGGCCTTTGCCGCGGCCGCCTCGCCCAAGGCGCTGGTTTCGGCGCTGGCCCACGAGGTGCTGCACGTGGCGCTCGGGCACCATGTCAGGCGGAAAGGCCGCGACGAGACGCTCTGGAACAGAGCCTGCGATTTTGCCGTGAACGCCATTCTGACGGAAGCCGGTTTCGTTCTGCCCGTGGACGCGCTTTATCGGCCTGAGTATGCGGGCAGAAGCGTGGATGAAATTTACGCCTGGCTTGCCCGCCTTCAGGACGGGCCGTCCCACCGTGCTCAGGTGTTGTCGGAGGAAGGGGAGGAGAGCGTCTCCTTTGCCGCCGAAGGCAGCGACGGCCTCGGCGGAGACAGGGGGCTGGAGAACGAAGTCGCCTCCGCGCCGCCCCGCTCCGGGGAGAAGGGGGACGGCGCGCAGAAGGAGCGCGGCGGACGCGCTTCCGACAGGCCGAAGGGTCGGGAGCGCGAGGCTTCGGAGAGCTTTTCCGGCGAGGTGCGCGACCACCCGCTTCTGCACGAAGGCAAAGGCGACAAGGCGCGGCAGAAGGCCGAAGAGGAGGCGAACATGCTGCTCGTGCAGGCCTCGCAGGAGGCGCTGCGCATGGGCGACATGCCCGGTTCCCTCACAAGGCTGGTGCGCGGAAGAATCCGTCCCTCCCTTTCGTGGCGGGAGCTGCTTTCCCGCTTTGTGGAGCAGTGCGCCGACAACGACTATTCCTGGTCCCAGCCGGACAGAAGGCACGTGCACGAAGGGCTGTACCTGCCTTCGCGCCGGGAGGCGAGGCTTGGCGAGGTGGCGCTGGCCGTGGACGCGTCCGGCTCCGTGAACGCGGCGCTTCTTGCGCGGTTCTGCGCGGAACTTTCCGGCATTCTGGAAGATTTCGATGCCACGCTTTTTGTGCTCTATCACGATGTCCGCGTGACCGGGCACGAGGTCTTCACCAGACAGGATTTGCCCTTCACCCCGACCCCGTCCGGCGGAGGCGGCACGGACTACCGCCCCGTGCCCGAAGCTCTGGAGGACATGGGCGCGAATCCTTCCTGCCTTTTGTGGTTCACCGACATGGAGTGCGACCGATTTCCTGAGGAGCCCGCCTTCCCGGTGCTCTGGATTTGTCCTGCCGAACCGAAAATCCGTCCGCCTTTCGGCGACGTCGTCGTCATGCCCTGCGCGGCAAAGGAGTCATCATGCGCATAGACTGGAAGATTACCAAGAAGCGGGGAAACCTCCGTCCTCTGCTCACCTATACCGTCACGCTGGAAGAACACGAAAAGGCTCTGGCCCTGCCGCCTCTGCGCGTGCGCTCCTCCATCCCCGAGCCTGAGGATTCCTGGCAGGAACACTGCTATCCCGGACAGATGGAAAGAGCGGAAGGGGGGCGTCACGTCTCCTGCTACGAACTTGAAGGTCCTTCGCACAGGGGCAAGAGCTGGCCGCAGACCCTGCGCCTGCCCTGGAGGGAGGATAACGCCTACCCCGAGGTCGAGGCATCGTTCCTTGCCTTCCGCAAAGCCTTTGAAAGCCTGCTGGAGCAGGCCTGTGCCAGCGCTCCCATGCAGGAGGAGGGGAGCCTCGGCCCGAGCGAAGCCTCCCGCGCGCTGGTGGCTCCCGCGGTGCTGGCCGAGCGCTTTCTGGCTGCGGCGCGCAGGCGGGAGGAAATGCTTCCCCAGTAAATGATATTGAATTCTTTTTTCTTTATAGTTGACATTGAAATTCCGTTTCAATATAGTTTATCGGTCGACTGAAACGGCCGTGCCGCGGCGGCGTTTTCGGGAAACGCCGCCGCATTGGAATGCGCTTTTTTTGAAGCGGATGCGGGTGCGGCGGAAAGGCGGTCCGGCAGAGAACTCCGGGCGGGCATTTAAAAAGCGCGGCAAGTCTGCGCAAGAGGAGAGTTGGTATGAACGAGAATCTCAAATACGGCATGTTTTTTCTTGGAGGCGTCGCTCTCGGCGCCATCGGCGCGGTGGCGGTGAGCCGCGGCAAGCTGGACCTCAAGCCCTTTGCCACGGAACTGGTGAGCCGCGGCCTTGACGCGCGCGATGCGTTTCTGGCCAAGGCCGAAACCGTGCGTGAAAACATGGAAGACCTTGTGGCCGAGGCGCAGGCTGCTTCCGAGGAGCGCAGGGCGAAGGCCGAAGAGGCGTAGAGTTTTCAGACGTGTTCCGGCGTCGGAGGCGTTTTGTTCCGTTTCGGCCGGTTCCGCCTTTTCATGAACGAAAAGGCGGAATGAGCGCTCCTTCCTTGCGGGCGGGCGCTGCGTCCTTTTCGTACCGCGGAAGGGCGGGGCCGGAACGGAGGCTTCGGTCTTTTCCGGGAGTCACGCTGAAAAAGCGCCTCTTTTTCGGAGCGGCGGGCATGACGCTTTCGCTGCCTTCGCTCCGGGGAGCCTGAGCCGACCGGCTTTCCGGTCCGGCAGGCCCATGAATCCGGCGGCGGCAGCCGTCAGGTCCAACCGGGAGATATTCATGAATTTTGTTCTCATCCACCGCATTCCCGGGCGTGCCCGGCTGCGCAGCGAACAGCGTTTCGGACTGCGCACGGCCACGGCTCTGGCCGACGCTCTGGACGCTCTGGAAGGCGTGGAAGGCGTGCGTGTGAACCCGCGCACGGGCAGCGTGCTGCTGCTTTACCGGGAAGAGACGGCGCTGGAGCGCGCCTGTCTTCTTCTGAACGGGGCCCGCTGCGAGGTGGAAAAGCCCCGGGCGCCCGTGCCTTCGGAAAGGGAGCAGGGGCGGCCCAGTCTGTTTCCGTTTTTCCGTTACCTTTTTCTGAGGCCGATTCTTCCGCTGGCCGTGAACATGGTGACGGCGTTTTCCGGCGCGCTTCCCTTTCTTCGGCGCTGCGCCTCGTCCCTTTCCCACGGCAGGCTGGATGTGGACGCGCTGGACGGCGCGGCCATAGCCGTTTCCCTGCTTCGGGGCGACTTCCGCACCGTGGGGCTGCTGACGCTGCTGCTCGGCTTCGGAGATGCGCTGGAGCGCTACACGCAGAAGAAGTCTCTGGAAAATCTGGCTTCGCATCTGGCGCTTCAGGTGGACAAGGTATGGGTGCGGCGCGACGGGGAGGAAATGCTCATTCCCTTCGCGGAACTGCGTGAGACCGATCTTGTGGCCGTGCGCGCAGGCTCGGCCGTTCCCGTGGACGGCGTGGTGGCGGAGGGAACGGCGCAGGTGAACGAGTCCTCCATGACCGGGGAGCCCATGGGCGTCATGCGTGCGGAGGGCGCTTCCGTGTATGCGGGCACCGTGGTGGAGGCGGGAGAAATCTACGTGCGTCCCACCAGCATCGGCAAGGATACGCGCATGCAGCAGATTGTCCGCTTCATCGAGAATTCCGAGCAGATGAAGGCGGGCGTGCAGGGCCGCTTTGAAACCCTGGCCGACAGGGCCGTGCCCTTCACCTTCGGACTGGCCGCCCTGGTCTGGCTTTTCACGCGAAATCCCACGCGCGCCGCCTCCGTGCTGCTTGTGGACTATTCCTGCGCCCTGCGCCTGGCCACGCCTCTTGCCATACTTGCGGCCATGAACGAAGGCGTGAAGCACAAGGTCATGGTCAAGGGCGGGCGCTACCTTGAAGCGCTCTCCACCGTGGATACCGTGGTCTTCGACAAGACGGGCACGCTTACGCAGTCCCGGCCGGAAGTGGCCCGCGTCATCCCCGCCGAGGGTTACGACGAGGACGAGGTGCTGCGCCTTTCCGCCTGCCTTGAGGAGCATTTCCCGCATCCCGTGGCCCGCGCCGTGGTGCACGGCGCCGAAAGGCGCAACCTGCGCCATGCCGAGGAACACACCGAGGTGGAATACGTGGTGGCCCACGGCATCGCCTCGCTGTGGAGGGGCAAAAGAGTGCTGCTCGGCTCCCGTCACTACATCTCTCAGGACGAGAAGGTGGACGTAAGCTCCATGGAGGAGCATATCGCGGCCCTTTCCCGCGAGGGGTATTCGCTGCTCTATCTTGCCGTGGACGGCAGGATTGCCGGCATCATCGCCATGGAGGACCCGCTCCGGCCGGAAAGCCCGGCGCTCGTCCGGCAGCTTCGTGACATGGGCGTATCCCACGTGCTCATGCTTACGGGCGACGACGTCCGTACCGCCTCCGCCGTGGCGGCAAGGCTCGGCATCACCGAATATCGCGCCCAGGTCCTTCCGGAGGACAAGGCCCGCGTGGTGCGCGAGCTTAAAGAATCCGGCCGTACCGTGCTCATGCTCGGCGACGGCATCAACGATTCTCCGGCCCTTTCCACGGCGGACGTGGGCGTGACGCTGCGCGACGGCGCAGACCTTGCCCGCGAAGTGGCGGACGTGGTGCTCATGGGCGGCTCGCTCAAAGAGCTCGTCACCGCGCTTGAGCTCGGCCGCGGCGCCATGGAGCGCATACATTTCAATTTCATGCTCACCATGGCCCTGAATTCCGCCTTTCTGTTCGGCGGGCTCGCCGGCGTGCTTCAGCCGGGCGTTTCGGCGGTGCTGCACAATCTGACCACGCTCGGCGTTTCGCTCAACGCCATGCGCCCGGCTCTGCCCAGGGGGAAATGATATGGTTTCCGTTGCCGACTGCGTCACCAGTTTCATCGACGGCCGCGTGCGGCTGCGTCACCCCGCCCTCAGAGATGCCGCCACGGCCGACATGGCGGCCGCCGTGATTGGCGGCGTGGAGGGCGTTGAGAGCGTGCGGGTCAACCCTCTCACCGGTTCTCTGCTCATCTTTTACGATGCGGAAACGCTCTCCCGCGAGCGTCTTCTGGAACTGGCGGAGCAGGGCGCGGCCCTTCTGCCCGAAGAGGAGAAACCTTCCTCCGGCGGAGCCTGTTCCCTGGGCAGGCTTCTTCTTGACCGCCGGGCCACCCGCTTCGTCAACCGGGCCATGCTCGTGTCCCTGCTGTGCTCTCTGGCCGGCGCGGCCTCCGGCATGGGGGCGGTGCATCGCGTGACGGGAGCGGTGTTTGCGCTGGCAAGCCTCCAGCACATGGCCGCGCACAGAAAGGCGTTGTGGTAGGCCATGAAAAGCGTTGTTGAAACGGCGAAAAAGGCGGGGCGTTTCCTGAGCATGGGGGTGTGCGCGGCGCTCGCGCTGGCGCTCGTCTGCCTTTCACTTGCCGTGCTTGTGCAGGCGCTGGCGCTGCTTGTGCTGGCGGCGCTTGCCGGGGCGCTTTTTCTGCCCCGGCCGCTTTCCTGGTATGCCGGGCAGGCCGCGGAGGCCTGCCGCGTGTTCGCGGACAGGCTGCTTGCTCCGCCTTCCGCGGAAAAAAGGCGCGAAGGAGAGGAGGCTCCCCGGCAGAAGCAGGCGGAGTAGCGTTTTTTCCCGAATGATGAAAAAGGCTCCCGGACGCTCCGGGGGCCTTTTTTCGCTGGAAAAACGCAGGCGGACAGAAGGAAGGGACTGGCCATTCCCGTTCCTTGACGCTCCGCCGGAAACGGCGAACCGTCGCCAGCGGCGAGGCGGTCTGCCTGAGGCCGAGGGCGGGCAGTAGTAAAATAGTCCGGTCTCCCCGGTCCGGCGGCCTGCCCGTATCGGACGGAAGGGGAGAGCGGCGGAAAACGAAAAGGCCCCGGAACGGCGTTCCGGAGCCTTTTTTACATGCGCGGGAGCAGGATTGCCGCCCGGGGAAGACCTAGTCGATGACGGCCTTCGTGATAATGACGGGTTCGACCGGCACGTCCTGATGAGGATAATGGGAGGTCGTGGCCACCTTGGCGATGGCGTCCACCACTTCCTGACCCTTCACGACCTTGCCGAACACGGCGTAACCCCAGCCCTGCATGGTGGGAGCGGTGAAGTTGAGGAAGTTGTTGTCGGCCACGTTGATGAAGAACTGGGCCGTGGCGGAGTGGGGGGCCTGGGTACGGGCCATGG
>CALUPQ010000152.1 GCA_944322695.1 uncultured Mailhella sp.
TTCGCATGGTGGGCAGTACAGGACTTGAACCTGTGACCCCCGCCGTGTGAAGGCGATGCTCTACCAACTGAGCTAACTGCCCATGCGCAGGTATGTGTTTATGGAAAATGCCCCCTTCTGTCAACAAAAAAAATGGCCTTGGAGCGATTTTTTTTTATTTTTTTGCGTTTATTTTATAATATACTGTTTTTATTCATTATTTATTATCTTTAGCTTTTTCCGCGTACAGACCGCGTTTTTTCAGCTCTATTTCCACGCAGGCCAGAGCCGCCGGAGTGACGCCGGAGATGCGCCCGGCCTGACCGAGAGTCAGCGGACGGATGGCGTTCAGCTTTTCCTGAATTTCCCGGGAAAGTCCGGCTATGCCGGTGTAGTCCATGTCGGCGGGCAGGCGTACGGCTTCCTGCCGGGCGGCGCGGCGTACCAGTTCGTCCTGAAGTTCCAGATAGCCGGAGTAGCGGAGTATGGTTTCGGTTTCCTGGAGTATGTCTTCCGGCGTCTCTTCGAGCTCGGGCAGGAAGATGGAAAGACGGCGGAGAGGCAGCTGGGGGCGGCGACCGAGGTCGGCCAGCGTGACGGCCTGGCTGGGGCAGGGCTCGTTCATGGCGGCGAAGGTCTTCTGCGTGGCGGCGTCGGGCGTGAGGCGTACGGCGGTGAGCTTGTCCATGAGGCCGTGCAGGGCTTCCTGCCTTTCGCGGAATACGGCCCACTGCTCGTCTCCCACGAGGCCGATTTCCCTTCCGCGCGGAGTGAGGCGGGCATCGGCATTGTCTTCGCGGAGCAGCAGACGGTATTCCGCGCGAGAGGTGAACATGCGGAAAGGCTCGTTCGTGCCCTTGGTGACCAGCTCGTCCGCCAGCACGGCCATGTAGGCCTCGCTGCGGGCGGGCAGGAAGGGCGCCTTGCCCGCGATTTTCGCATCGATGTTGAGCGCGGCCCACAGTCCCTGGGCTGCTGCCTCCTCATAGCCGGAGGTGCCGTTTATCTGACCGGCCAGCCAGAGGCCGTCCACCTTGCGGGTTTCAAAGGTGGGACGCAGCTGCACCGGGTTCACGTAGTCGTATTCGATGGCGTAGCCGGGACGCACGATTTTCGCGTGTTCCAGTCCCCGGATGGAGTTGACCATCTTTTCCTGTATGTCCAGCGGCAGGCTGGTGGAAATGCCGTTGGCATAGTATTCCTGCCTGCCCAGGCCTTCCGGTTCGATGAAGACGTGATGGCGTTCTCTTTCGGGGAAGCGGGCCACCTTGTCTTCCACGGAAGGGCAGTAGCGGGCGCCCACGCCGGTGATGACGCCGGTGAACAGCGGCGAGCGGTCCATGCCGGAGCGGATGATGTCGTGGGTGTGCTCGTTGGTCCAGCTGATGTAGCAGGGGACCTGCGGCAGCACGGGACCGGGACCGCTGAAGCTGAAGCCCTGGGGAGGATTGTCGCCGTACTGGGCTTCCAGCGCGTCGAAATCAATGGTGCTGGCGAGAAGGCGCGGGGTGGTGCCCGTTTTCAGACGGCCCAGGGTGAGTCCCAGAGCGCGCAGGGAGTCGGAAAGCTGCATGGCCGCGCAGTCGCCGAAGCGTCCGGCGCTGTAATGGACAAGGCCCACATGCACGAGTCCCTGAAGGAACGTGCCGGTGGTGAGCAGAACATGCTCCGCATAAAATTCCTTGCCGAGCTGCGTACGAACCCCTGAGACTCTGCCGTTTTCCGCAAGAATCTCCGTCACCATGTCCTGCCAGATGGTGAGTCTTTCCTGAGCGAACATGTCGCGCTTGGCCGCGGCCAGGTAGGTTTCGCGGTCTATCTGGGCGCGGCGGGCACGTACGGCAGGCCCCTTGCTCGCGTTCAGTATGCGGAACTGTATGCCCGCCTCATCGGCCCATTTGCCCATGCAGCCGCCGAGGGCGTCGATTTCCCGTACCAGATGCCCCTTGGCGAGGCCCCCTATGGCGGGGTTGCAGGAAAGGTGACCTATGCGGTCCACGTTGCTGGTGATGACCAGGACCTCGTGCCCGAGACGGGCAAGGGCCATGGCGGCTTCACAGCCGGCGTGTCCGGCCCCGACGACGATGCAGGAATAATGTGTCATGGCTGTAGGGATATGTTCTGGAACGGTGTCCGTTCCCGGTTACAAGGTTTTCCGTCGGACGGCGGACCGCCCGGTGCAGGTTCCGGAAGAGGTGCCGGCGGGGGAGGCCGGGCCGGCGAGCGTTTCCGGCGAGGCTGAAGAAAGGTTTCCTTTAGAGGATGGAAGCGACAGCCGGGCAGGATGTACGGTCCCCGGATTTTTCAGCACCGGGTAAGGAAGATGCCGGCTTTTCCCTTTTTGAAGGGGCTGCCTGACCTCCCGCCGTACCTGCCGCATCGAACGCTGCGGGGCCCGGTACGCCATGAGGCCGCCCTGCCGGGAAATCCGAAGGCGGCCTCATGAAACGGGAAGAGGGGAAGGGGGAGCTGGCCGGAGGGGCGCAAGGCTTTCGCGGCAGCGTCTTCCTTTCCGTATCAGTTTTCGTAGAAGGAGCGCAGGGTCTGGCTTCTCACCGGGTGGCGGAGCTTGCGCAGAGCCTTGGCTTCAATCTGCCGGATGCGTTCACGGGTGACGTTGAAGAGCTTGCCCACTTCCTCAAGGGTGTGGTCGGACTTTTCGCCGATGCCGAAGCGCTTGCGCAGCACCTGCTCCTCGCGGGGAGTGAGGTCGGCCAGCACGGAGGCAATCTGCTCGGAGAGCTTGGTGTTCACCACCTCTTCGGCGGGGGCCACGGCCTTCTTGTCCTCGATGAAATCGCCCAGGCTGGAATCTTCCTCGTCGCCGATGGGGGTTTCGAGGGAAATGGGCTCCTTGGCGATTTTGAGCACCTTCTTCACCTTGTCCACGGGATAGTCCATGCGCTCCGCGATTTCCTCGGGGGTGGGGTCGCGGCCGAGCTCCTGCACCAGATAGCGGGAGGTGCGGATGAGCTTGTTGATGGTTTCTATCATGTGCACAGGGATGCGGATGGTGCGGGCCTGGTCGGCGATGGCGCGGGTGATGGCCTGCCGTATCCACCACGTGGCGTAGGTGGAGAACTTGTAGCCGCGCTGGTACTCGAACTTGTCCACGGCCTTCATGAGGCCGATGTTGCCTTCCTGAATGAGG
>CALUPQ010000153.1 GCA_944322695.1 uncultured Mailhella sp.
CTTCAACGACCGCTTCCTTCACCGGCCATGCTCTGCGGAAGGCTGCGTCCTTCCACAGCAGGCTTACGGGCTCGCCGAGGCGGGAAAGTTCTTCCGGCACGGCGGTAGTCCCTGGCCGGTTGAACGCCAGCATGGCCCGGAAAAGCTGGGGTTTCCGGGCGATGGTTTCGGCAAGAAAACGGTCATCCATGGGGATACGTCCGTGTTATTGGGCGCTGTTTTTGCGGTTGCGCAGGTAGAGGACGGCTGCCGCGGCAAGCCCGCCGCAGGCCAGAAGCAGCAGAACGCCGAGTGCGGCAAACAGGTACAGTCTCTCCTGAGTGTTCTCCGAATCCTTTTGAGGCATGGGGACGCTGACGTTTTCCCGTACGGGAACGAGCATGACGGAAACTTTGTCCTGCATGAGCCCGGGAACGGCGTTTGCTGCAAGTTCGCGGATATGGGAAATGAGGCGGGTGACCTGAGATTCCGGCGTGTGGCGCAGAAATACGGCGGCGCTCGGCGGGGTGACGTTGCCGGTGCCGAGGTCCGTCTGACCGAGAACGACGTGGACTCTCGCGGTAAGAACCCCGTCGATACGGGAAAACGTGTCGGAAAGCTCCTGAGAAAGAGCATAGGCGAGGCGGGCCTGTTCCTCCGTGGTGGAGGAAATCATGCCTTGGGCGGCAAACACCTGTCCGAGACTTTGAAAATCTTCGCGGGGAAGGCTGTTTTCCCGCAGAATTTCAAGGGCCTGAACAATCTGCTTTTCTTCCACGGCAATGCTGAAATCGCTTTTGGCTGCCACTTTTTCCGCGGAAATGCCGTGCCTCAGCAGCACGGAAAGCATGGTGTTGGCCTGATTTTCACTGAGGCCCTGGTAGATTTCCGCCTTGCAGCCTGAAAGAAGGAGAATAGCCAGAACAAGGACAAGGCAGAGCGCACGGCGAAAAGGAGGGAGAGAAACAACGGTTCGGAAAGACTGCATGGCGGCGTTTCCTTGTCATGACTGGTTGCGGAGCAGAGAGTCGAACCCCTGCGTCGCTTGCTGATTGACCTTTGAGCCGGTGTCGGCCTGAAGGCGGAGCATGGCTACCTGAAACTGAAGACGGTAGAGCTCGGAAGGCGTGAGCAGGGGCGTTTCCGTCTCCGGCAGACCGGCGGTCCTGGTTTCCTGCGTCTGTCCGGCACCGTCCACCCGGAAATCCTCTTCCTGGCGGATGGAGGAAACGTTCTCCGTTCCCTGACTCTGCTGGAGAGGAATGTCCGTCCGGGGCCCCTGCCCGGAGCTTTCCTGCTCCATGAGCGCCTCGAACTTCCGGGCAAGAGCTTCCGGTACGGGGGACGGTCCTGAACTGACAAGACCTTCACCCGGGGAAACTCCCACACGTTCGAGCGCCTCCAGAAGACGACTCGATGACGAGGCTATGGAGCCGATATCCATGTCTGCCTTCCTTCCGGGCCGGCCCGGCGGATATTACGCCTGTTCTATCTGCTCCAGAAGGGAACGGGCGAGTTCGGAACTTTCCGTCTGACTGTCGGTCAGCGTCTGAAGCAGGTCCTTTGCTTCGTCCTTTCTGTCTGAGAGGCACAGACAGAGACCGAGCATGGCTTTGGCGTCGACATCGTCGGGATGTTCGGCGAGGACCTGCGAGCGGAGAATGTCTTCGGCGCTGGCGTATTCGCCGATGACGATGTGGCTGAGGGCCTGTCCGATAAGTGCGGGAACATGTCCGGGGCGGACGGCCAGCACGCCGTCATAGATGGTGCGGGCGCTGAGAACGAGCCCTTTGTGGCAGGCGGCATTTGCTATGTCGAGCAGGCGGACTATCTGAGAATCAGTGAGCATGTGCGCTCCATGCGGATGGCGGTTGATGGGGAAGGGCGGGGCGGAGGATGCGTTGCGATGCAATGCGGAACTCCGCCTTCGGGCAGTGTTCCCGGCAGAGGGTGCGGCGTGAACCCGCACTTGCGGCAGGCCTTCCCAACGATGCGTTCTTTGGCGCTGACGGAAAGAACAGCGCCTTTTCAGCCCGTTGAAAAGGAGGCCGGTTCCGGGTAAGCGCTTAGCTGGCGCGCTGGGCCAGGCTCTTCATCATGTCGGTCATGCTTTTCGTCACGGTGGAAAGCGCTTCCATCAGAGTGTTGTACTGGCCGATTTCGAACTGCAGGGATATCATCTGCTCGTTGCTCAGTTCATCGCCGGCGGACAGCTCCGCCATTTTGGCATTGAGTTCAGTCCCCTTGGTGCTGACGCCCTGAAGGGTGTTTTCGAACATCTGATTGATATTGAAACCGCTGATAGCATCCATAGAGTGCTCCTTCAGACAAAAAGTTTATCGAGAACGGAAGAGGCAGCCTGTGCGGCAGCGCGTGCTGCCTGGGCCGTCTTCATGTCGTCAGGGGTAAGGCCCTGGTCCATGGTGCGGCGCAGCTCCGCGTCCATGGCGGCCACCTCGTCCCGTACGGCGGTTTGCGCTCCGTAGGGAGCGTTTTCCAGAATGTCAAAGACAGAGACAAATTCACTCATCGGGAACCTCTCAGAGGGTAGAGTGTGGTCGTGTTGTTTCTGGTCAACGTCAGTTCATCGACCGAAATGTGTTCCAGTACATATCCTCCCGGCAGTTCTCCCCCCTCGAACACCCTTTCTCCGTTTTTCAGGGTGATGAACTTCATGGGGCCCATGGAGACGGATACGACCTGGAAGGAAGAGCCGGAAGAGGAAGGAGCAGAGGAGGGTGCGGCCTGTTCGTCTGGCGCGGTTTCCTTTTTCTCCTGTCTCGTGTAGATGTTGCTGCTCTTGACCGGACCCGGAGTTTCGGCGCTGTTGATGATGTCGAACGGGGCCGGAACGCCGAGCTTTGTCTGCACCTGAGCGACGATATCTTCCAGCGCGGATTTGCTTTGCGGCGTGAAGGCCCCGCGCAGCACGATTTTGCCCGGGCGATACTCCGTGCTCACGGTGAGGCCCGCTCCGGCCAGCGCCGGTTCCAGCAGAATCCGCACATCTTCCTCATGGCGGATATCCTGAAACAGTGCCAGCTTGGGCTTCCCGTCCGCTCCGGAAGGCTGGAGGGCCGGGACGTTGCGTATGGCTTCCGTCAGCGCCTGCTCCTCCAGAACGCCGTTTTGTATGTAGCCTTTCACCAGAAGTCCCGGATGGGAGGAGGGCGGCAGCTCCGTCACTTCCGGGAACAGTCCCAGAGAGTTGAAGGAAGCCTTCACCGCATCCGCGGCATCGGACCGAACCGTCACGTCCAGATATACGGGGAAATGCAAAAGTTGTGCCAAACGGAGCAGACGCCCGCGTTCCCTGTCGGAAGCAATGCGCCCGCTGACGGTGACGCTGTCTTTTGTCCCGGTCACTTCCAGCTTCTGATACCCGGCCTCATCCAGCAAAGAGCGCATAATCTGCTCAGGAGTACGCTGGGATTCCTTATCCTGCCAGGTAAAGCAGAGCATGGCGGCAAGACCTGCGGCCAGCAGACCTCCCACAACCTTGAAGGCTTTGCCTTTGCGTCCGTGGGGGGAGGCCGGCATGGAGAGTTCGCTTTCGGCAGGTGGAAGCTCTTTGGCGTCGCCAGCATTGTTGGCCTGCTCTTCGGGCTCGGGTGACGCTTCTGCCAACGTCGTTGCCTGTACGGATTCTTCCGTTTTTTTTATGGGAGCAGCGTCATGTTCCGCGCGCAGAAGGTACTGCTGAACTTCCTGCCATGCTTCTTCTCCGGCAGTGGAGGACTCCGTCCATGCCAGCAGCAGAAGCCCCAGCTGAAAGGGATAGCGTGCCGGCAGTCGTTCCTCTTCCTGAACAGCATTGCCTGAAAGGGATATGCCGCCGTCCAGAGGCTCGATGGAGACTTGTGCCCCGGCTTCGGGAAAGGATACGTGCAGTGCCGCATGGCGCGACACCAGGGAGCTGTCCGTCAGGATGATGTCGCAGGAATCGCCGGTACCGATGACGTAAACGCCTTCTTCCAGCTCTATTTCGGCGCCAATGTGAACACCGGAGAAGATGCGGAGCACGACACTGTTCATCTAAAGCGTCCTTTCCGCACCGGAAGCGACGGCGACGTCCGGCATGCTGGAAGAGCGGGAGCAGCCAGCCCCTTTGGGCCGTACGGGAATGCGGGGTTCATAGTCGGCCTGCGTGGCGGAACGGTGGAAGGAGGGGTCCTCCACCTGACCGGGAACATTGGTGTCGTTCAGCTCGACGATGCGGGGCGTGATGAGAATGAGGCGTTCCATTCTCTTGCTCTGCCGGGATTTCGTTTTGAAAAGGTTGCCGATGACGGGAATGTCCATGAGCAGGGGAATGCCGCTTTCGTCTTCACCTTTCTGCTCGTAGTAGTAGCCGCCTATGAGCAGGCTCTGCCCTGCGTTGACGATGGCCTGCGTGGTGATTTTGGTCTGTTTGATGGGGGGAACGCCGCTGGTGGACGTCGTGCTGCCGCTGTTGTCCTGGTCGTGCTGCACGCTGACGTCCAGCTTGATGGAGGTCTCTCCGTTTTCGCGGATGATGTGCGGAGTTACGCGCAGAACGGTACCGGCCTCAACCTTATAGAGGTCCACGGCCTGATAACCTTCCACTTCCACATAGTAGGTGGTGGTGTTTTCCAGCGTGGCCTGAATGTTGTCCACCGTGAGAACCGAGGGACGGCCCAGCACGCGGGCCTCATTGTTTTCCTCAAGCGCCTGTATGCGGGCAAGGAAAAAGTCGCTGCCGTGGGTGTAGATGGTGGAGAGCGTCAGACCTGCGCTGTCCATCACGCCGGGGGAGGGCATTCCCGTACCGCCGGTGGTGGTGCCGGTGCTGGTGCCGCCGCCGCTCCAGCCGTTGCCGCTGCCGCCAGACCCCTGGAACGCTATGCCGAGCTCACGCTTGAAATCGGTGTCGATGTCCACGATGGCGGCGTGGATTTCCACCAGTTCCACCGGCTTGTCGAGGTCTTTTATGACCTGGGCATAGTAGGGCATGCGGTAGGCCGCGTCGCTGACGAGCACGGCGTTGACGCGGGGGTCGGCCATGATGCTGATGCTGCCCGTGGAGACCGGGGTCGGAGAGGCCTGCGGAGCAGGGGTGCTTTCTTCCCTGCCCAGAGCGGAAAGTCCCTTACCTCCCAGCTTTTCCACCGTGGCCTTTTCCTGGGTGACGCGCGTGCCCGAAACGGGGGAGCCCATGACCATGGCGCGGAGAATGGACGCGATGCCCGGCACGGTGACGGTCTTGTCCATGCTGGTTACCGTCATGTCTTCCGCCCAGGCATGCTTGAGGGGAAAGACCCGCATGACGATTTGTTCCGTCTGCGAAGTTTCGAAGGCGACGACGGCGTTTCTTATCTGAGAAAGGTATTCCGGCGGACCGGACACGGAAATGACATCGCCGGCGGCACCGAGAGACGGGGGAAGCTGGGGAGAAAAGACCGACGACTTCTGCAGTGCTTCGTAGAGCTGCCTGGCCGTTCCGGTGCGCGGAGAGATGAAGATGCGCTGGCTCTCACCCGTGTGGTAGAAATAGATTGTTCTGCCGAGGGTGTACCAGTTCACATCGAAGGCGCTCTGCATGCCGGCGAGAAACGTCTGCGGCTCCACATTCTGGAAACGGCCGCTGACAGTGCCTTTCACCTGCGGAGAAATGGACGCCGTATAACCTTCCGCCCTTGCAAAATTCATGAGTACGGTTCCCAGTTCCTGACTGTCGGCGTAGTAGGAGAAGGGCTGACGGAACGAAGCCGCCGCCGCGCTGCCCGCCATGAGCACAAGCAGACAAAGGCAGACCAGAACGGTCTGCCGGAAGAACAGGGCAGTGAAGTAGGCAGGAAGAAAGGCTTTCCGCATATGATATCCTTGAACCCTCAGCCGGGGAACCAGTTGCCGAAGGGGAAGCTGAACGGAGAGGTGTTTTTTGGCGTGGAAGCCCCGGAACCGGATATCTGCCGTTTCCACCAGGCAAGGTCGTTGAGGAAATCGCGGACTTCTGGAACGAGAAAGCCTTCGGAAGCCTCGGCGAGGGAGAAGGAGCGATGCAGCTCAAGGCCCCGTTCGCCTATGCTGAACACGGAACGGCGCTTTTTCAGACAACCGGCGGCAAGAGCGGCGAGGCGTTTGATTTCCTCATCGCTGTCAGGGGTCTTGCCGAGGGAGGAGAGCAGGATGCCGGTTCTGTTTTCCGGGGAGAAGAGGGAAAAATCCAGCCCTCCTTCCAGAGAGAAGTGAAAGACGCCTTCCTCGTCCGGGGTGGCGGGCTCCCAGCCCGCTGCGCGGGTAAGGATGTCGGCTGTCTGCTGAAGCGGCGATGCCATGATGCTCTCCTGAATTTTTTTCACTTTAGTGACTTTTGCCGTCCACTGTCAAATGCCCTGTCCCGGCGGAGCCTTCCGTCTTTTGCGGCGCACCGCCGGGACTGCGCGGGAGCTTTCCCGCCGGGGCTCAGCCCAGAATCTTCGTTCTGGTCTGATTGATGTTCTGCTGTATGGTGTCCTGAGTGGAGAGGGCCTTCTGAATGAGGGCCTTCAGGGATTCGTCAAGGCTTTCCAAGTTCTGCTGCTGGGCGCGGATGCGTTCTACGGCAGCTTCGGATTCCTTGAGCTCGGCATCGTACATGGTGGTCACGCATTGACCGATGCTGCCGAGTATGCTGCTTGAGCCGTTCATGATGGAATTGAACATCTGAACTTTGGAATTGAGCATCATGTCGGCCTGCTGCCTGGCGAGGGTGGCGGCATTTTCGGATTCTTTCAGAGCATTCAGAGCCTTCTTGCCGGTGAGCGGAAGGGTGCCGCCGCCTGTGGACATATCCAGAGACTTCTGGCGCGCAGCATCGGCAATCTGTTCGTTTTCCCCGATACCCTTGGCGGTGATGGAGGCGGAAGCAATGCCTTCCGCAATGCTCAGCGTTCCGGTCACGATGCCGGTGACGAGCTGGGCCACGGCCTTTTCGCGGATGGTGTCGGCCTGTTCCTCAATCTTGCTGGCCATTTCTTCCGTCTGCATGGCGCGCATTTCGGCGTTCTGTCTGCGCTCTTCCGACGACATTTCCGTAATCAGGGCGAGATAGGTGCTGCCGAAGGACGGTATGACGCTGAGGTTGACGGCAGAGAAGGAAACCTTGGGGCTGGGAATCTGGTCGGCGACTTCGTCTACACATTCGCGGAAGGACAGGGTGCCGTTCTTGGAAGCCTCGAGAAGAAGGGCATCGAAGTCACTTTCCGTTTTTCCGGTACGCTGGGTGTAGGAGGTTTTCAGGGAGTCGTACAAGCTCTGGTCAAAACCTGCGAGACTGTTTACGCTGATGGACATATGGCTATCCTCTTAAAAGAGCGTTTTACGTTTGAAACATCCTGTCGCGCTCTGTGACGGAACCGGGAGGTTTACGCCTGTCACGGACAGTCTGGCGGCTATGTGTTCCCGGCGCTCTCCTTTCCCGGAAAGGTTGAATCCGTCGTCAGGCAGGAAGGACCTTTTCATGACGATGATTTTTTTCACTTCAGGGAATGCGGAGACGCTTCGGGGCAGGGAAGAATCTTTCGATGGTGGTGCAGAAAAAGCTCAGGCCATGGTGGGGGCGGCGCTCAGAATGGCCCCCTGCGTCTCCACGCACTCGCCGACGATTTCCCGGACCTTTGACATGAGGTCGTTGGCGCGTTCCATTTCCGATTCCACCAGATTTCTTTCCATCTCTATCGCCGCGCGCAGGCGTTCCAGAATGGCCTCAAGCTCCTTGCTGTTTGCCTGGCTCTGGGAGATGTTGTAGTCGAACACGGCGCCGGCTATGGTGGAAGCGCCCGTACCTACGTTTACGACGCCGGAGGCGATGTTCGTTGCCTTGGAAACTATGGAAGTGACCTGTGCGGCCTTTTGCACGGACTGGCTGGTGATGTTGGCTATGCTGCTGGCGCTGGAGGCAAAGCCGGCGCCGAAGCTGACGGCGATGGAGGCGACCATGATGGCCATGTTCACGCCGAAGCCGAACCACTGGGCCGCTTCATCGCTCATGCCCATTTTTTTGCCGAGTTCCGTGAATCCTGCGGCAATGCTGTATTTGCCGTCGGAGGCTGTGGATACCAGGCCGTCTATGCTCATGGCCGCACCGACCACGCCTGCTGCGATGAGCAGGGGGTTGCCCGTCAGGGCTCCGGCCACGATGCTGGCCGCAGAGGCGATGGCGCCCACGATGGCTCCGATGATTTTGAAGGCCTTGAGGAAGGCGTTGGCTACCGACTTTTTCTTCATTTCCTCCAGTCGGTCGGCGATTTCCTGAAGTTCCTTCTCGTTGATTTCAGCCTGCTGTTCGGCCTTGAGCTCAAGGCTGGCCACGCCGTCGCGGCAGGACTGGCGGCGTACGTCGTCGCCGATGGCGCTCAGGAGCGTATCAAGGGACAGAGCGCTTGAGGAAATGGGCAGGTCTGGGAGGTCCAGTTCGCTGAGCAGTGCCTGAAGCGTCTGGTCGGTGGCATCGGGAAGCGTGGGGTCATTGGAGGTGGAAGTGGGTTTATCCGTGCCGCTCGTCGCGGACGTGTAGGTCGTTCCACCCATGTTGGAAATGGCATTGAAGTCAACCATGGATTACTCGCTTGCGTTGAGCATGGTGAGAAGCGCGCGTGCCTTCTTGTGGCAGTCGGCGTGAGCGGGGTTCGCTTCGTCTCCGAGCGTGAGCAGACCCTTGAGGGCGCCGATGGCGTTTTCTCTGTCGCCGAGCTGGATGTAGCACTTGGCCGCAAAAAGGAAGGGAACGGGATTGCGCAGAAGGTCCACGGTTCCGGCCATGGCGTAGGCGTCGATGGCTCCCTTCAGGTCATCCTGGGCCTGACGGCAGCCGGCAAGTCCCAGCCAGAAGCGGACTTCCTTGTGTCTGTACAGGCACAGTGCCTGGAACACGGTACCCGCGTCGGCGAAATTCCCGGAAGTATAAAGATTATAGGCAAGGGCGTACAGACCTTCAATCTGTTCGTCCGTGACGTTGCATACGTCGCCGATGCTGGCTCCTTTGTTCAGGGCGTTGATGATGGCGGCGATTTCGTTGTCGTTGAGAGGGGTATTGTCTGCCATGGCTGTCTCATCCTGAAGAATTTGAGTTTGGGGGAAACTGACGCGGGCCTGAAAGAGTCTGCTTTCTTACTGGCCGCGTGCGAGGTTGGTAAGGGTCTGGTTGGCGTTGGCAATCTGGGTGTTGGCACCCTGCAGATAGGAGTTGTACTGCCCGATGAAGTCCTGCAGATAGACCATGAGGGTCTGCGTCTTGTTGCCGATTTCTTCCTGATAGTTGGTCAGGCTCTTCAGAGCGTAGTCCCATTCGTCCTTACCGAGAATGTAGTCCTTGTCGTCGTTGGGGAAGGAGAGGCCCCGCTCGTTCATGAAGTCGACCAGCTCCTGGGACATGGGATAACAGTCCTTGCCTTTTGTCGTCGTCCCGCTGATGCTTTTTTCTCCCACGCCCTTGCCGTCCTCTCCCAGCTGCTGGCTGTTGCGGGCCTGTTCAATCATTTTTGCGCACAGTTCCTGCTCTTCCTGGATGTCTTCAATCTGCTTCATGTAGGACTCGGCCTGATTCTTGCAGATTTCGGACTGTGCGAGCTGGAGCTTGGCGAACATCATCTGTACGCTGCCGGTGGGGCCGAGGTCGATGGTGTCCAGAATTTCGGAAAGGGACGTGGCGTTGTTGACCTGAGACATGAAACTTCCTTGCTGGTGAAGAGGTATGCGCGTGGGAAAAAAACGAGATGGGAACCGGTTCCGGCGCCGCGCCGGGCAGCGGAACCGGGGGAAGGCTTATTGACCGCGGGCGAGGTTGGTGAGGGTCTGGTTGGCGTTGGCAATCTGGGTGTTGGCACCCTGCAGGTAGGAGTTGTACTGCCCGATGAAGTCCTGCAGATAGACCATGAGGGTCTGCGTCTTGTTGCCGATTTCTTCCTGATAGTTGGTCAGACTCTTCAGGTTGAAGTCCCACTCGTCGGAATTGTTGGCGAGGTCGTTGCCGGTGGTGTCGTAACTCAAACCGCGTTCTTTGAAAAAGTCGGCCATTTCCTGGGGCATCATGGATGCTTTTTTGTCCCACGAACAGTCGCCCGTGCCATTTTTGGCATCGTTCTGGAGCTTTCTGGCCTGTTCAATCATGTTGGCGCACAGTTCCTGCTCCTCCTGGATGTCTTCAATCTGCTTCATGTAGGACTCGGCCTGATTTTTACAGATTTCGGACTGTGCGAGCTGGAGCTTGGCGAACATCATCTGCACGCTGCCGGTGGGGCCGAGGTCGATGGTGTCCAGAATTTCGGAAAGAGAGGTGGTGTTGCTGACTTGTGACATAAATTAGCCTTGCTGGAGAAAGTATGGGCGGTGTGACAGCCGGAATGAGCACCGGTTCCGGCGCCGTGCCGGGCAGCGGAACCGGGGGGAAGGGCTTACTGGCCGCGTGCGAGGTTGGTAAGGGTCTGGTTGGCGTTGGCAATCTGAGTGTTGGCGCCCTGCAGGTAGGAGTTGTACTGCCCGATGAAGTCCTGCAGATAGACCATGAGGGTCTGCGTCTTGTTGCCGACTTCTTCCTGATAGTTGGTCAGACTTTTCAGGTTGAAGTCCCACTCGTCGGAATTATGCAGGTTGTCACTGCCGGTGGTATCGATGCTCAAGCCGCGGGACTCGAAGAATTCCACCATGTCGGCAGGCATTTCCGTGGTGGTATCCTTGGTTTTGGCATCATTCTGAAGTTTTCTGGCCTTTTCAATCATGTTGGCGCACAGTTCCTGCTCTTCCTGGATGTCTTCAATCTGCTTCATGTAGGACTCGGCCTGATTCTTGCAGATTTCGGACTGTGCGAGCTGGAGCTTGGCGAACATCATCTGCACGCTGCCGGTGGGGCCGAGGTCGATGGTGTCCAGAATTTCGGAAAGGGACGTGGTGTTGTTGACCTGTGACATGGTGGTATCCCTTGAATTATGACGGAATTGGGTATTGGACGGATGAACGGAAGGTTCAGATGCGCATGGCGCCGCGACGGCAGCGTCCTCCCGTGGAGGAGGAGCCGGAACCGGAGGCAAGCTTTGCCTGAGTGGCGCGGGCTTCGCCTTCGCGCTTCGCTTTTTCCGAGGCATCGGCCATGGCCTTTTCCAGTTCAGGAGTGATTTCCGAAGCGTCCACGGTCACCTTTTCTTCTTCGGAAAGGCCGAGAGCCTTCTTCTGTTCTGCGAACGCGCTGTTGAGGCGGGAGAGTTCGTCGGCGAGGCGGGTGATTTCCTGTTTCTGATTTTTAAGGTCCTGTTCGGTGAAAGCCATGATGTGCTCCTTCAAGATGGATGGCAGACTGGTTGCCGCTGAGCGGCGTTTGTCATAATCTATGCAATAAGCATGCCAAAATGAAAAAAGCACGCGACTCCCCATAACCGGAGAAATGTATGTCACGCATCTTCCTGTTGATGCCAATTTTTTTGGCATGACTGGGAAGAGTGTTGCCATGCTTTTTTCTTTCCGTCATACTAACAAAGTCGCCGGGTGCTTGCAATGGCCGAAGCTCGAAGCTGCACGGTTTTGAGAGTTTTGGCATATTTTTTGCATGAGTGGCGTATAGAAAGGAGCACGTACCATGGCCATAGATTCCATATCCGGTTCTTTCCAGGCGGGAAACGTCTTCCGGCAGGCGGACGCTTCGGCGGTCAGCGGCAGCTTCATGGGAAACGCCGTCGTCCAGGTGCCCACGCCGGAATCCCTGCTTGCCGATGCCGCAGAGGAGCTTTCCTTTTCGGCCGATACCACCGACGATTTCGAGCTTGAGGAACGCAAGGAGCGCGACAAGATAAAGAAGGCCGAAGAAGACCGGGTGATGCTCTATCAGGAGCTCATGCATGAGGCCGGCAAGAGCGAGCAGCTCAACCAGATGCGCGACAGTCTTCGCAACCGCGCCGACTCCCGCCGGGCGCTGGATAAGGCCAGGGAATACTTCCCCGACCCGTCCGATGCGTGGGCGGCATTGAAGGAGGTGCAGGAAGAGCTTCGCCGGGAAGGCGCGGACGAGTCCCTCATTAAGGATGTGGATGCTGCCGTGGCCGAGCTGGAAGAGCGCGAGGGGCCTGCCATCCGTGCGGGCGTGCAGGGGGCTCTTGCCTCTGCGGGCTTCTCCGACCTCGGCGGCAGCGATGACATGCGCGACTTCTACCGCCGGACGGTCTGCGAATTTTCCACGGTGAACGAGGTGTTCGCTCACGTGCTCGAAACGTACGGCGGCGACTTCGACAGGGCCATGGACTTTCTTTTCTCCGCACTGAGCGCGGATATTGCGGCGGACATGCCCAGCATGGGGGTGCGGCATCTGGAGAGCGTGCACGAGAATCTCGGCAAGGTGCGTCTTACCCAGAGCGCGTATCGCCTGTGCGAGACCATGATGGACCGCTGGCACAACGTGCACGGCGTGAAACCGCACGGAAATTCTCTTACGGCCATGGGACTTCTCGGCGACATCATGGATTTGCGGGTGAAGCGTTTTCTTGGTTCTGCGCAGATAGACGGCATCCTTGCCAAGGCGGGCGCGCCCGATATAGAAAGGGAAGTGCTTTTTCTGCAGGAGCTCATGAATACGGCGAGAAAATTTCCCACGGCGCTTTTTGATGACGAACAGGGTCGCATGAAGGTGCTGGACGCCGTACAGGAAGCCGTGGACAAGGCAGTTGAGCGGGAAGACGAATATCTGGCCCAACAGGAAGGATAGGACTATGCTGGAGCATGAAATTGAGGCCTTCGGACGGAGACTCGGGCTGGATTCGCTGGCGTTTTCTCCGGATGGTCTGGTCAGACTGGATATCGGGAACATCGGCAGTTTCCATCTTGAAAAGGCGGAGCATGACGGCAGGCACGAGCTTCTGGTCTATCTGTCCGCGCCTCTTCCCGACCATGATGCGGACGCGGCGCGCCGTCTGCTTTCGCTCTGTGATTACAGGCGCGGTCTGCCCATGCCGCTTTTTTCGGGAGTCTTTTCCGGCAGGGGAATACTTCTTGTCCGCATTCCAGAAGACAAGGTGACGGCGGCGGGCCTTGAAAACACGCTGCGTTACCTCGCGGACCTCATGCAGCAGGCCTAGGCGCTGCCTTCAATGTAAAAAGGCGGGGCTGTTCCGCCGGTTCAGGAGCATGAAAGATGCCCACACCCATCAGCAACCTTCTTGATACTTCTCTGGGAATCCAGAACGTCATGGACATGCCGGCCCCGTCGAATCTTCCCCGGGCCCGGGAACTTGCTTCCAATGCTTTGAACGAGCCCGGCCTTGAGGAGCTTTACGCTCCCGGAAACGCCTGGCAGCTTGTGGAACAGTCGCTTTGTCCCGACGTGGGGGACGGTTCCATGCTGAACCCCGAAGTGTTTTCCGGTACGCTGGAAACCTGCGTGCATGACCTGGAGGGACGTCCCGAGCCGGCGGTACAGGAAATGCTGTCCCAGGAGCTGAAGCCGCTCCTGCAGAACGGACAACTTCTTCAGGCCTACCTTGGTCTGATGATAGGGGGCTGACATGGCGGGGCTTGGAAAAGAACAGCAGCGTACGCTGCACGTGCTTGCCTACATGATGCTGCGCATGGGGCAGCAGGCGCGGGCAGGCAGAATCTATGCTGCTCTGGTGGCTCTTGCCCCGCAGGACGAGCCCGACAGACTGGCCCTTGCGGGAATGGCCGCGCTGGCCATTGAAGAGGGGCAGGGCGCGAAGGCGCTGGAATATCTGCGCACGGCCATGGGAGGCAGGGTGCTGTCTTCCCGGCATGCCGTGCTTCATCTCATGAAGGCGCAGGCGCTCTGGCTTGAAGGCCGCCGGGAAGAGGCTCGGGCCTCCCTTGACGAATACCTGTTCCTTGCCGGGGGAGGAAAGAACGCATGAGTTTTATGGAAAAGGCGTCGCGCGGCGTCGGAGTAATGACGCGGCACAACGATATCACCATGGTCATGCTGCTCGTGGTGGTGGTGGCGCTCATGATTGTGCCCCTGCCTACGCCGCTGGTGGATACTCTCATCGGCGTGAACATGACGCTGTCGTTCCTCATGCTCATGATGTCCATGTATGTGAAGACGGCGCTGGATTTTTCCTCCTTCCCCACCATGCTGCTTTTTACCACGCTCTTTCGCGTGGGGCTCAACATCACCACCACGCGACTCATTCTGCTCCAGGCGGATGCCGGTGAAATCATCTTCACGTTCGGCGAGTTCGCCCTCGGCGGCAATTTCGTGGTGGGCGCGGTGGTGTTCATCATTCTCACCATCGTGCAGTTTCTCGTCATTGCCAAGGGCGCGGAACGCGTTGCGGAAGTGGGAGCGCGTTTCACCCTGGACGCCATGCCGGGAAAGCAGATGTCCATCGACGCCGATATGCGTGCCGGAGTCATCGACATGGCGGAGGCGCAGGAGCGGCGTAACCGTGTTCAGCTTGAAAGCCAGATGTACGGCGCCATGGACGGCGCCATGAAGTTCGTGAAGGGCGACAGCATCGCGGGTATGATTATCGCCGTCATCAACATCGTGGGCGGCACCATCATCGGCATTACGCAGCACGGCATGACGGCGGGCGAGGCCATGCATACCTACGGCATCCTCACCATCGGCGACGGCCTTGTTTCGCAGATTCCTTCGCTTCTGGTGTCCATTTCCGCAGGCATTCTCATCACCCGTTCCGGCGACAGTGGCGACAACGTGGGCGCTCAGGTCGGGCAGCAGTTCTTCGCTCAGCCCAAGGCGCTGCAGATGGCCGGCGGACTGATTTTCCTCTTCGCTCTTATTCCCGGTTTCCCCAAGCCCCAGCTTTTCACGCTTGCCCTTGCCGTAGGCGGCTTCGGCTATGTGCTCGCCCGCATCGCTTCCGCTCCGGAAAAAACGGACGGCAAGGCGGAGCTCACCCGTTCGCTGGCGCCTGCCGCGGAAAAGAAGCCCCGGCGTTCCACAGGACCGCAGGACGACTTTTCTCCTACCGTGCCCATCATTCTGGACATTGCTCCGGACATCGGCGAATCCATGGATTACGATTCGCTGAACAGCGAGCTTTCCAGCCTTCGCCGGGCTTTGTACTTCGACCTCGGGGTTCCCTTCCCCGGCATCAACATCAGGCCCAATCCCGGCCTTCCGTCTTTGGGATATGTGCTCAATCTCAACGAAATTCCCATGGCGCACGGCAGGCTCATGAAGGACATGGTCATCGTGCGGGAAAAAAAGGTGAACCTTGAGCTGCTCGGCATCACATACCACGAAGGAGACCCCTTCCTGCCTGATGTGGACCCGCTGTGGGTGTCTCAGGAGGATGTGGCGCGTCTTGAACAGGCGGGCATCTCCTGCATGCCGCATGCCCGCATACTGGCCTATCACCTTTCTCTGCTGCTTTCCCGTCACGCTTCAAGCTTCCTCGGCATGCAGGAAAGCAAGTACCTGCTTGACCGGATGGAAGAGCGTGCGCCGGACCTTGTCAGAGAAGTCACGCGCCTTCTGCCCGTGCAGCGCATCGCGGAAATATTCCAGCGTCTTGTGCAGGAGCAGATTTCCATACGCGACCTGCGCAGCATCCTTGAAGCTCTCATAGAATGGAGTCCCAAGGAAAAAGACGTGGTCATGCTTACCGAGTATGTGCGCAGCGCGCTGAAGCGGCAGATTAGCTACATGTATTCCCGGGGGCAGAACATGCTTCCGGCCATTCTCATGGACCCGTCCCTGGAGGAAACCATACGCAAGGCCGTACGGCAGACTTCGGCCGGCGCCTTCCTCTCTCTGGACCCGGATACGTCCCAGCGCATCATCAAGGCTGTGGGCGAAGCCGCAGGCAAGCACAAGGGCAGCACGCAGAAGCCCGTGCTCATGGCTTCCATGGACATACGCCGGTACGTGCGACGTCTCATTGAGAGCAAGTACTACGAGCTGCCCGTCATGGCCTATCAGGAAGTGACGCCGGAAATATCGGTGCAGCCCGTGAGCCGCATCAGGATATAGGAGCGGGATATGAACAGCATCGCCATGGATTACGCATCCCAGGCTCTTTATCTGGTGCTGATGATTTCTCTGCCGCCCATTGTCATCGCTTCCGTCATCGGCATTGTTCTGAGTCTGATTCAGGCCGTTACCCAGCTTCAGGAGCAGACGCTGACTTTCGGCGTCAAGCTCATCGCCGTGGTCCTGTCCCTGTTTCTGCTCGGGGGGTGGATGTCCGGAGAAATCCTCCGCTATGCCGACGAGATATTCACGAGGTTTTATCTGCTTTAGGAAGAATGATGTGCCATACGGGTCCCGGCAAGGAGCTTTCGTCCGATTCCGACTCGGCAACGGGCTGCTTTCGGGACCGGCATGAATATACTCCCGCCGTGAACGGCATGCCTGAGCGCGAAGGGCGCAGGGCATGTTTTCTGACGGCGGAGAAAGCGTTTTTCAGGGACTGAAGACACGGACTGAAGGCCGTGAAGGTTTGAGAGGGCAGCACACGTTGGATATGGGTCTGTTCTGGGGATTTACACCGCAGCAGCATCTGCTGGCGTTCATTCTGGGAACGCCGCGTCTTTTCATGCTGATGCAGACGGCGCCGTTCATGGGCGGCACGGTGGTGACGGGACAGCTTCGCTTCACCATCGTTCTTGCCTGCTATCTGGTGCTGCATCCCATGCTTCTCGGCCAGCTTCCCTCCTGGGAAGGACTGGCCCTTGCCTCCGGCCTTCACATGGCCGTGCTCATTCTCAAGGAAGCGTTTCTCGGCATGCTCATGGGGTTTCTCGTAGGCATGATGTTCTGGACGCTGCAATGCGCGGGCTTCTTCATCGACAATCAGCGCGGCGCCGGGCAGGCGACGGAAACCGACCCCCTGGCCGGCGAGCAGACTTCTCCTACGGGCTCCTTCTTCTTTCAGAGCGCGGTTTACGTCTTCTTCTCCACGGGCGCGTTTCTTACCTTTCTCGGGACGGTGTATGCCAGCTATGAGTGCTGGCCGGTGACTTCCGTGCTGCCGTCCGGCTTTTTCGAGCGGCCGACGCTTCCGCTCTTTTTTGCGCAGAAGGTAAGCGACCTTGCGCTCGACATGATGCTGCTTTCCGGTCCTGTTGTCGTGGCCTGTCTGCTGACCGATATTTCTCTCGGGCTCATCAACCGTTTCGCCTCTCAGCTTAACGTGTATGTTCTGGCCATGCCCGTGAAAAGCGGTCTGGCATCTTTGCTGCTTATTTTCTATTTCAGCATGCTCATGACCGGAGCGGTGAGCATGTTCGATTCCTTCGGTTCCGACTTGCAGTATCTGCAGGTGCTGATGCCATGAGCGACGAAAAGACAGAGCAGCCTACACCGAAACGACTGCGTGAAGCCCGTGAAAAGGGCGATGTGTGCAAAGGGCAGGACATTGCGCCTGCGCTGACCACGCTTGCCGTGGGCGTCTATCTTGCCGCCAACGCCGAAAATATCTTCAAGAGGCTTCATGATATGGTGCTTCTGCCCATGGAGTTCATGTCTCTGCCGTTTTCGGAGGCCATGGCCAAGGCCGTTCCTCTTGTCATCGATTCCTCCATTCTTCTTGTCGCTCCGGTGGTGGGGCTTGTGATGGGAGTTGCCTTTCTGAGCATACTGGCGCAGACGGGGGTACTCTTTGCCGTCAAGGCAGCCATGCCGAAGCTGGAAAACCTGGACCCGAAGAAATGGTTCCAGAAAGTGTTTTCCATGAAGAATCTGTTCGAGCTGGTCAAGAATCTCATTAAGGTGGGCGTGCTGGGGAGCGTGGTGTATATCCTGCTCCGTGACTATCTCCCCGTGCTTTTCGGCATGCCGCAGCGCGGCATAGGAGCCATGTGGACGGTGCTCGGGTCCGCCGTGAGCGACCTTGTCCTTTTTTCCGCCGGAGCGTTCTGCGTCATTGCCGCGCTGGACTACCTGTACCAGCGTTACAAGTACAACCAGAACCACATGATGAGTAAGGACGAGGTGAAAAGGGAATACAAGGAAAGCGAGGGCGACCCGCACATTAAAAGCAAGCGCAAACAGCTGCATAAGGAAATGCTTGCGCAGAATTCTCTTGATAACGTAAGAAAGGCGAAGGTACTCGTGACCAATCCTACGCACTATGCCGTGGCTCTGGATTATGAAAAGGACAGAACTCCGCTTCCTCTGGTGCTGGCCAAGGGGGAAGGGAATCTTGCACAGCGCATGATTGAAGTGGCAAAACAGGAAGGCATTCCCATCATGCGCAACGTGCCGCTTGCGAGGGCGCTGTACCGGGATGGCACGGAGAATGCCTATATTCCGCAGGACCTTATCGGTCCTGTGGCAGAGGTTCTCCGCTGGGTGCAGAGCCTGGAGAGAAAATAGGAGTTTGCCGGTCCTTAGAGACTGTGCGGAATGAACGTGCGGGAAGAATCGTTGCGGAAAGGTCCGGTTTTCCGGGCAGGGTAAGAAGGAGTATGACGGTGAACGACAAGGGGACGGACAGGCTGCTGCCTCTGCTGACGGATCTTTGCGGCGCGCTGGCGCTAGGCAAGCATGCCGATACGGACCGGCTTTTCGATTTGACGCGCGACGGTTCCGGGCCTGACGAACTGGTACGCCTTGCCGAGGCTTTCGGCATGATGCTTGTACGGG
>CALUPQ010000154.1 GCA_944322695.1 uncultured Mailhella sp.
GGGACGTGTTCAATCCTGCCAAGCTCACACAGCGCGAACTTCCCGTACGGCCGTTTACCTTCTCCTTTAACCGGCTCATTGAGGATATTCGTGAGAGCGGCCTTCCAGACAAGGAACGGCTCATCAACCTCCTGGCGTCTGTTCAGACCTGTACCCGGTGCGGCAAGCGCAAGCAGGTCTGTCCCATGGTCTATCCCGAGCGCTCCTTCCAGTACAACCCTCGCAACAAGAACCTCATTCTCGGCGCGCTGACCGAAGCCATCTACTATTCGCAGGTCACCACGGGCAGGCCTTCTCCGGAACTTCTGGAAGAGCTGCGTCACCTTGTGGAGCACTGCACGGGCTGCGGCCGCTGCACGTCGGTGTGCCCGGTGAAGATTGAATCGCCGGAAGTGGCGCTGAGCTCCCTTGCCTACGTGAAGCGCGAGGGCGTGGGCGGCCATCCCGTGAAGTCGCAGGTGCTCAACGTGCTTGCCTCCGACCCGGCAAGCCGCATTCCGGCATTCGCCAAGATGGCGGCCCTCGGCCAGAACCTCATGAACCAGTTCATTCCGCTGGTGCCCCGCGTGTGGCGCAGGCGCATGAGCAGCCCGCTCTTTTCCGCAAAGGGACCGGCGCTCGGCATGGTGAGCATCTATGAGAGCCTGCATCTGGACAAGAGCGCGCCCGTGCACCTTTTCCTGCCCGTCAGCGGCGACATTTCCGCTCAGGGCGTGCTGGAAGGGCGCGTGCCTGCGGTGCTGTACTTCCCGGGTTGCGGCGGCAGTCTTTTCTACCGTCGCATCGCGCTGGCATCCCTTGCGCTCATGATGTACGCGGGCGTGCCCGTGGTGCTGCCCGCCCGTCATCTCTGCTGCGGCTACCCTCTGCTTGCCGCGGGCGGAGCCGAAAAGTACGAGGAGAACCTGCAGCGCAACAGGCAGGTCATTGCGGCCACGCTTCAGGCCGCGGCCGAGGCCGGTTTTGATGTGAACATGCTCATCACAGCCTGCGGTTCCTGCCGGGAGTCGCTCATGCGGCACGGCATCACCGGCCCGGACGGCGACGTCCTGCCCCATAACGACATCGTGCAGCTTCTGGTGGACCGCCTGCCCCACGGCGTGGCCGTGAGCGACGAGCGCATCATCTACCACTCCTCCTGCCATCCCGCCTGGTCCGGCGTGAAGGCCACCAAGGACGGCGGCAAGGTGGCAAGGGCGCTTGAGCGCATCACCGGTGCGTCCATTCTGCTCAACCCCGGCTGCTGCGGCGAATCCGGCGCCGGAGCCTACACCTGCCCGGACATCTACAACGTGCTTCGCGAGCGCAAGCGCGAAAGGCTGCAGAGCGCCCTTGCCGGCTACAAGGCCGACGCCCCCATTCTGGTGGGCTGCCCGTCCTGCAAGATAGGCATTGCCCGTACGCTCATGACCATGGACATGAGCCATCCCGCGCGCGGCAAGGACAGGCCCGTCGAGGACAGGCCCGTCATCGACACGCACCGTCCCGTGCTGCACAACGTGGAATGGCTGGCCGAGACGCTGCTCGGCAAGAACTGGCTCTCCACCTTCCGGGCGCAGGCTTCCAGAACGGAAGGCCACCCCGGCGTGCGCGTGGTGTGCATGGAAGAAAGAAAGCGCTGAGCGCGTTCTGAAACAACGTGAAAAGGCGGAGCCGATACCCTGAGTATCGCCTCCGCCTTTTGTCTTGCCCCGAAGGGCGAAGGGGGACGCCCTTGCGTCTGTTCGGACGGGGAATGGTCCGGGTTTGCCGGGAGAATTCCGGGAGGGGGAAGGGGCCGGAAGCTCCCTGAGGAGGCCGATGGTTCCGTCGGCGTCCCCTGGAAACAGGTTAGAACGTGTAGGTGAGCCCGCCGCCGAAGATGTGCTGGATGTCCCTGTCCACCATGGGACTGTCTTTGATTTCCTCTCCGAGGAAGGTGATTTTCCAGCTGGCGAAAAGGTTCCAGTGACTGGTGAGGGCGTAGTTTGCGCTGACGCCGAGGAAGGGCGTCACCGAAGCGTCGGGAGAATACTCGGCAAGACCGCTGCGGAGGGATTCCCCGCGGCTTATGCCGTAATAGTAGTCGTTGAACTCGGAGCTTGAGCACAGAATTCCGCCGTTGGGAATGAGCGTCAAATCGCCGAACTGTACGGGATAGGAATAGGCGGCGCTCAGCAGAAATCCGTCGCTCGTGCCGGTGATGTCGCCCGAGGCGTTCAGTCTGAGCGAGCCGAAAAGGGTGTGGAGCTCGTAGCCCAGAGTGCCGAGCACGAGAATGTTGCGGTTGTCGAGCTGCTTCATCGCATGGTCGTCGCTCTTGCTCGAACGGAAGTACTGCGGCAGAAGCGTGACGCCAAGGGAGACCTTCTGCGTGCCGTCGTTCCACAGCCAGACGCCGGCTTCCGTGTTCTTGATGAAGAAGCGCTCTCCTTCATAGTTGACGACGGGCATGGGCAGCACTCTGGCGTCGGACCCCTTATATTCCGACTGCACGGAAAAGACGCCGGCGCTCAGGGACAGGTTTCCCGCAAGGGCGTCCTTGACCGGCAGCAGCAAGACGGCCGCCATAAGAATGATGATGCGAACATACATGGAAACTCTCCTCCTTGTTGATGCAGTGGAGGGGAATATAGCGTTTTCGTCATTAAGTCAACAATTGTTTACTTGTCTTTGGAAATGGCACGCGCTACACTGGAACCTGCTGGCGACACCTATCTTTTCAGGCGGACGAAGATGAGAGAAACTGAGGACAAGGCCACCGGTTCCGGCTGTGGACGGAAGGCCGGGCAGAGCAGGAACGCCGCCCGAACCAGGGACAGGATACTGAAGAACGCCGAGAGGCTTTTCACCGTGCATCCCTACGAGCTCGTGACGCTGCGTCAGATTGCTACCATGTCGGAAATCAACGTCGCGCTCATCGGTCGGTATTACGGCTCGAAGAAGGAACTGTTCTGCGCCGTCATCGACAGCATTTTCGCGCAGAGTCCGCCCCTTGAGCCGGAAGACAAGCTGGGGGACCTCTCCCGGAGAATCGTCCGCTTCTTCGAGGACGGCAGCGGAGACGACAGCCGCTTTTCCATGCTGAACATTCTTATGCTGTCCTCCCAGTCTCCGGAGGCTCTGCCCATCATTCAGAAGCGCATGACGGACTTTTTGGGCGACATGGCTGACACGGAAGGCGTGGATGCCGTACCTGCAACGGGGGTGCTGACGGCCTGCATCCTCGGGGGGATGCTCCTGCGTCGCCTGATTCCCGAAAACTATCCCCTGTCCGTTTCTTCCGCAGACATGGGAAGGGCGCTGAAGTTGCTGCAGAACGCTCTTGAGCATCGCTCCGGAAGTGCCGGGCGCTGAAAGTTTGCCGGCGAGCAGACGCCGGTCGGCAGAATCGGCGTTGTTTCCGGCCGGTCCGCACGTTCTTCTGCCCGGCGTTTTTTGGGGTCGTTTCAGAAAATGTTCACGGCCTCCCCGGGGCGGAGGCGGTATCATGGCTCGCTCATGGAAGGCGGCCCCGCAGTTCCTGCCGGAAGCTCTGCAGGCAGGGGAGAGGGGATGCCGGCGCCCTTGTCGCTCAGATGTTTTTGTGCGAGAGTCCGGCCATGGAATACGAAGTCACCTTCATGAAGGGCGTGACGGCGCTTGGAGGCGCGAACCTCTGCCGTCTGATTCGCCTTGCGGACGGAGCGAAGGCCGTTCTGCTGCAAAATGCCTCGGATGAGAGGCAGAGCCTTGTTCTCGGGGATGTGCGTCTTGTCGCGCCCGGGCATGTTGTCACGCTGACGGCGGAGGAAGCGGAAGCGCTCGGCCGTGCTCCGGGAGGCGCAGGAGGGGACGTGGAGGTTTTCTGCCGTCTTGTCATTCCTGACGACGACCCGCTTGCCGCAGGATTCGACCTGTCGCGCCTGGTGCTGGTGGACGGGAAAACCGGCCGGGGGGTGGAAACGGAATGCCCCGGAGAGGCTCCGGTTCTTCTGACGGAGCGGAATTCTGGACACTAGAGATTCGCCATGGGACTGCCGCCCGGAAAGTCGGCTTACAGTCGGCTGAAACTGGCCGGATGGGCGGCGTGGAGAGCGGCTTTCGGCTGAAACTGGCCGGATGGGCGGCGTGGAGAGCGGCTTTTCGAGCGCGTCCGTCCAGAGGGAGACAGGGCGCGCTTTTCCTGTTTTTGCGCTTTTTCCCGCGGCTTCTGCGACACGTTGCGGAGAGGCGGCTCGGCGGGCCTGCCGGTACGGGGCCTTTTCAGTTGCCCTGTGATATTTGACTTTTTCTGATTTTTTGCTCGCGTCTTTTTTCGGAATTTCCGCGTCCGGTTTCCGCACGGCGCGCATTCCGAAGGCGGAGCTTTTCGTTTTCCTGCGGGAGGACGGGCTGAGTGCCGCAGAATCGGGCGCGCTCCTAGGTAGTGTTTACACGAGATTTGAGTTATAAGAAGCGCATCAATTCTACAAGGATGTGCTTATGACGAATCCTCAACGCCGCCATGACATTTCAGATGCTGCATGGGCCTTATTGGAACCTCAT
>CALUPQ010000155.1 GCA_944322695.1 uncultured Mailhella sp.
TTATTTTTCCTATTTCTTCACGGTATTGCCCGTAAATCACTTTTCTCCTATACTTCGGAGTGAAGACAATATGGTACCTGCATAGCCATTTCGTATGTGCCAGATTTTGTTCTTTCGCCATAAAAAACACCTTTTCAATGTGGACGGGAGCCTGAACAACTCCGTCTTATCGAAAAGGTGTTTTTCTATGTATAACCGTTTTGGGTTCCACCCGCTTAGCGGGTGATTTTCTGTTTCGGTCGCTTCCGTTCCCTCAACTGCCTGAAGGCCTTAAAAAAGGAGCGGAGCCGGAACACCGGAGCCGCCCCGAAAGCGGATGCCCGAAGGCCCGCCGTTCATGCCGCAGGGCACGTCAGCCCGTGCGGCGGACGATTTCAGTCGAGACGACGCTTTCCCCTTTCCGCCATGCGGAAGAAGAAAAGCACGCACAAAGCGGAAGCCACGGCCACCACGGCCATGGGCACGGCGGAGCTTGAACCGCCGAGGCCCACCAACGGCGAGGAGACCGCGCCGAACACGAAGGAGGTGACGCCGAGCAGACCGGAAGCGCTGCCTGCGCCGCCCGTCTGCGAGGCTATGGCCAGAGAAAAGCTGGTCGTGGTGGTGATGCCTATGCAGGACACGAAGAGGAACAGCGACGCTATCATGAACGCCGCCGGCAGGTGCAGGAAGCTCACCACGGCCACGGCCAGCGAAGATGCCAGCGAGAGCAGCACTCCGGCGCGAAGGACGCTTCTGTCACCATAGGCGGAGCAGAGGCGTCCCGTTATCTGAGCGAACACCATGATGCCGAAGCCGTTGAAGCCGAAGCACACGGCGTACTGCTGGGCAGAAAGGCCGTACAGGTTCTGAAGCACGAAGGGCGAGGCGGAAATGTAGCCGAAGAAGCCCGCCATGACAAAGCCCTGTATGAGCATGTAGGCCAGGAAGGTGCTGTTGCCGAAAAGCCGGAACATGGAGCGGATGGACGCTCCCATGCCGCCCTGCACGCGCTTTTCCGCGGGCAGCGTTTCCCGACAGCCGAAGAAGACCAGCGAGAACTGGGCCACGCCGCACAGCGCCAGAAAGAGAAAGACCGCGGGCCAGTCGAAGAAACTCAGAATCTGCCCGCCGATGACGGGGCCGAAAATGGGCGCCACGCCGTTGATGAGCATGAGCAGGGAGAAGAACTTCGTCAGTTCCGTCCCCTTGAACAAGTCGCAGGCCACGGCACGGGAAAGAACCACGCCGCCGCTGCCCGCAAGGCCCTGCAGAAAGCGCAGAACCATGAGTTCGCCGACGCCCGTGGCGCGGGAACACAGAAAGGACGTCACGATGAACAGCGCAAGCGAAGCCAGCAGCGGGAGTTTCCGCCCCCGGGCGTCGCTGAGGGGGCCGAGCACTATCTGCCCGAGGGAAAGGCCCAGCAGACACGCGGTGATGCTCAGCTGCATCTGCGAGGCGCTGCCGCGAAGCTCCTCCGCCATGACGGGCAGGGCCGGAAGGTACAAGTCCGTGCAGAGAGGACCCATGGCGGCAAGAAAACCGAGGATGGCGGCCATGAAAAGACGGGCGCCGCCGCTTTTAAAAGGTGAATCGGACATGAAAACTCCGTGAGACAAAAGGAACCGATTAGTATGGCTCGGCACAGCTCTCCCGCTCCCTCCAAGAAGCGGGCCCAAGAAAAATAGTGTGGAAAAAGAATTTCGTCCAGAGAAGAAGGCCGCGTTTCCTCAAAGAACCGGCATTCCCCTGCAAAGGACGAAGAAACGGCCGCCGCGACGGCCGAAAAGGCCGCCTTTCGTGACGGGACGTCGCTCCTGCGGGGGGCTTTTTTTTACGAACGTCCAGAGAACCTGGATGGGGAGGAGCCTTGTCGCAGACTGACGCCTTCCTGCGACAGGGAGCCTGTCCGCAGGCTGACGTCTTACCGCGGCAGAGAGCCTTACCGAAGGCTGACGCCTTCCTGCGGGCTGACGCCTTCCCTCGGACGGGCCCTGCCCGAACAGCAAGCCTGCCCTGCGGGGACAGGCACTTCAGGCTTCTCGACGCTTTTCCGGCAAAGGCCAGGAGGGCGCTTCCGACAAAAGGCAGGCGGCGTCCTTTCTGAAAAGCGCGGCCCCCGTCCCCCGCAGAAAAAGGCGGAAGCGCATACGAAAAGAGCGCCCTTTCGGGCGCTCTCTGCGTTGTCCGCTGTTTCTGTTACTTGCCGTTCTTATCCAGCGTCACCGTGATGAAGAAGGTTTCGCCGCGTCTGTTGATTTGCAGCATGACGGCT
The DNA here is from genome assembly GCA_944322695.1 of uncultured Mailhella sp. Classification (GTDB taxonomy): domain Bacteria; phylum Desulfobacterota; class Desulfovibrionia; order Desulfovibrionales; family Desulfovibrionaceae; genus Mailhella. The sequence goes on from CALUPQ010000155.1 coordinate 2,258, forward strand.
CCGCGTTCCTTGCCTTCCTTGCGCACGATGTCGGAGAGTTCCTTCACGTCCTTCACCGGCTTCAGGTTGGCCGAGAGGATGACGTCGCCGGGACGCAGACCGGCTTCGGCCGCGGCTCCGTTGCCCTTCACGTCCACCACGAGCAGGCCCTTCACGTCGCCGGAGAGCTGCAGCGCTCTGGCATCTTCGGGGGTGAGGACCTTCACGCTCACGCCGAGGTCCGTGCCTTCACCCTGAGAGGGATTCTGAAGCGCGGCGCTGTGGCTGGCGCGTTCGCCGAGCTTCACGGTGGTCTTCACTTCCTTGCCGTCGCGCAGGACCACGATATCCACCTTGGTGTCGGGCTTCAGACTGGCCACGCTGCGGGTCACGTCGGAAGCGCTTTCGATGTCGTGGTCGCCCACGCGGACGACGACGTCGCCCGCACGCAGTCCGGCCTTGTCGGCGGGTTCGCCCTCCATGACGGAGCCGATGAGCGCGCCCTTCGTGTTCTTGAGGCCGAGGGCCTTGGCCATGTTCTCATCCACGTCCTGAATGGTCACGCCGAGCCAGCCGCGGCTCACCTTCTTGCCTTCGCGCAAGTCGTTGATGACCTTGGAGGCCAGATTGCTGGGAATGGCGAAGCCGATGCCCTGACCGTTGGCGGAAATGGCCGTGTTGATGCCTATGACCTCGCCTTCCATGTTGATGAGGGGGCCGCCGCTGTTGCCGGGGTTGATGGAGGCGTCGGTCTGCAGGAAGTTGTCGAAGGGACCGGCGTGGATGTCACGGCCCTTGGCGCTCAGGGTGCCGGCGGTCACGGTGTTGCTCAGGCCGAAGGGGTTGCCGATGGCCATGACCCACGCGCCCACTTCCATGGCGTCGGAATCGCCGAACTTCAGCACGGGCAGCGGCGTGGGGCTTTCCACCTTGAGCAGGGCAAGGTCGGTTTCCGCATCGGTACCCACCACCTTGGCGGCCAGACCGGCGGACTTGTCGGCGTTGAGCTTCACGGTGACCTTGTCGGCGCCTTCAACCACGTGGTTGTTGGTGACGATGTAGCCGTCGGCGGAAATGATGAAGCCGGAGCCGAGAGCGCTGCTCTTGCGCTTGGGCGCAGGCTGGCCGGGACGCATGCCGAAAGGCCCGCCGAACTGCTCGAAGAAGCGTTCCATGCCGGGGAAGTTGAACATGTCCATCACGGGGCTTTCCACTTCCCTTTCGGTGCTGATGTTCACCACCGCGGGCCCGGCCTTCTTGGCCAGGGGAACGAAATCGGGCAGCGTAGGCGCCGCCGTGGCCGAAGTGGCCAGAAAAACGAAACCGGTAACGGCAAGAGCCGTCTTTTTAAGGATGCCGTTCATAGGAACTCCTTGCGAAAATCGAAATGTGGCGAAGAGTCATCATGACATACCGTACAATGAAAGGGGACCCTGCCGCCATTGTAAAAATTCTGAAGCGTTACACAGGGGGCAATTACTCGCCGCCGCCCGCAGACGAACTTCCGCAGGAAGAGCAGTTGCCGTGGCAGGGGCTGTTGCGGTTGAGCCTTTTGTCGTTCATCCATGCCGGGCGCGGCCCAATCTTGAAGGGAAAGGCGCCGGTCTTGAGGGGGCTGGGCGCCGAGACCAGGCGGGCCGTATCCTTCGAGCCGCATTTGGGGCAGGAAACGACGTCATCATCGTCAAAAGCCAGCTCCTCAAAGGTGTGCCGGCAGGCCTTACATTCAAAATCATACAAAGGCATGGCAAAACTCCTCGCGAGAAAAGGGAGAACCTGCTGTTCGTCTCCCCTGCTGCTAAGTAAGCACCCTACACCAGCTGGCAAGGGTAAGGCAAAAGCCTTTTTGCCGGGCATGACGCGGTGCGGAAAGGTTTGGTAATGATTTTTTGCGAGTAAAAACCGGAAGTTACACTTTTTCTTATCAGTTTTTTCCCTCTTCGACCCGCAAAAAAGGTAATTCTTGCATAGTGTTACAGCATCTCCCGGCAAGGACGCCGTCAGTCTGACAAACCATGGCGGGGGGCGAGTCTCTTCCCGGCCCCGAAAGCCGCGGCGACGTTCTGCCGGGCGCGCCTGCCGAAATGAAACCGTGCCGGAAGCCCAGGCTCTTACCGGCTCCGAAAGCCGCGCCGTGGGAGCGGCCGCTTTGGCAGGCTTCGTTTTTCCGTCCGGCCGTCACGGCACGTTCCCCGCCTCTTCGCAGCCGCCCGACAAGGGTCACGCCTGCGCACGTTCCGCCGCGCCCCGTCAGCGGCCCTCCTTCCGATAAAAAAGCATGCCCCGGCCGGAAAGAGAAGCCTTCACTCCCCCGCCGAAGGAAAAGTGCCGGGGAAACGACCTGCGCCTCCACGCCGCTTCCATCTGCTCCAGCCTGTCGGCCCCGGCCTCGCCGCCCAGGCGGCGCAGCGCCTCAAGCGCACCTCGCGCCCTGCCCGCCTCGCCGAGCGCGTGAAGGGCCGCGTCCGGGATAAAAAGGCCCTCCGGCGTTTCCTGAAGGAGGGGAGCCACCCGCTCGGTCCAGTAGCGCTCATCCCTGCGCGCCTGCTTCCAGAGGCGGCGCACGCTTTCGTAAAACGCGGGGTTTTCCGCCAGAAGCAGCGGCATGACGTCGTGACGCATGCGGTTGCGCTTCCATGCCCGGCTTTGATTGGAGGCGTCTTCCTGCCAGGGCAGTCCGAGGCGGCGCAAAAACGCCTCAAGGTCCGCTTTTTCCAGCAGAAGAAGGGGACGCAGAACGTGACGGCCCGGCTCGTCCACCACGGCCTTCATGCCGCCGAGTCCCGGCCAGCCCGCGCCGCGGGTAAGGCGCATGAGCACGTCCTCCGCCAGGTCCCCCACGTGATGCGCGGTAAGCACCCAGCGCGCGCCCGTCCTTGCCCGGCACTCTTCCAGAAAGGCGTACCGCGCCCTTCTGCCCGCCTCCTCCACGCCGCATTTCCAGGCGCGGGCAAGCGCCCCCACGTCCTCGCGCTTCACGAAAAAGGGCACGTCAAGGCGGCGGCACAGCTCTTCCGCCGCCGCGGCCTCGGCCGCACTCTCACGGCGCAGGCCGTGGTCGAGATGGGCGGCGGCAAGGGAAAGACCGAGCCGGGAACGCAGCGCGCAGAAAAAGGCAAGCAGCGCCGTGGAATCCGCGCCGCCGGAGAGCGCCGCCACCACTCCCGTACCGTGAAGGTCCACCCTGAGCTCGGCGGCCACAAAGCGCTCAATGGAAAGCGCGGTGCGCGCATCTTCGGGCGCAAGACTTTTAAGAGAAAGTTCGATGTGCGGCATGAAAACTCCCCTCTCCGCACGGGACCGTGCAAAGGACGACACCGTCCGGCAGACGCCCTGACGCCGATGCGCGGCACGGGCAAACAGACCGGACACGCCCTTTCTCTTCACCGGACACGGGGCTTTTGTCAAACATCTCTTCCGCAAGGGCCCGGCCCATGACGCCACGCGGCCCCGTGCGTCCTGCCCAGCCGCTTCGGCGCGCGCCGCCCTTGCGGAACGCTCTGCCGCTTCCGCTCAAGCAAAGCAAAGGGCCTGCCCCGGCCTGCCGGGCTCCCGCATATCCTTTTCAGGTGCGAAGCCCCGCAGGCAGGGACAGGCCCGCGGCCTTTCTTTTTGCGACTTTGCTCTTCCGCCGCATCGTGCGAGCGTTCCGCTCCTGCGGGGGAAAACGGCGCTCCCTTCCGCCTGCTGTTCCGATGCGTCGGAGACGCATCCGGGCTTTTCAGGCACGAAAAACGTCCGGCAGCCTTCTTCCGGCGCAGAGGAAGGCGCTCTCAAAAGAAACGCGCCGCGCCCCCCTGCCGTGCGGACCGGGCCGCCCGCGCTCTTCCCCGGACTAAGGCAGCTTCCCTGGTCTCGAAGGCCGCTTTGAGCAAAGCGCCGAAAGGGAAGGACTCCGGCAGGACACGGTCACAGGTCCACGAGCCGCTACAGGTCGTGGTGCATCATGCGGAACTCGGCCATTTTTTCGTACTTCGTGCCGGGGCGACCGTAATTGGCGTAAGGATAGATGGATATGCCGCCGCGGGGGGTGAAGATGCCCGTCACCTCGATGTAGCGGGGGTCCATGAGCCTGATGAGGTCCTTCATGATGACGTTCACGCAGTCTTCATGGAAGTCGCCGTGGTTGCGGAAGCTGAAGAGGTAGAGCTTGAGGCTCTTGCTTTCCACCATCTTCACGTCCGGGATGTACTCGATGCGGATTTCCGCAAAGTCCGGCTGCCCGGTGATGGGGCAGAGGCTGGTGAATTCCGGGCAGTTGAAGCGCACCCAGTAGTCGTTTTCGGGGTGCCTGTTCTCGAAGGTCTCCAGCACTTCGGGCGCATAGTCCTGCCGATACACGGTGGGAGAGCCCAGAAGCGTGAGGTTGTCGTCCTTTCTGTCATGCATGGGAAACGTCTCCTTCGGGCCGGGAAGCCCGATTCTTTCGTTCAAGGTACTCTTCAAGCCCGCGGCGGCGCAGACGGCAGGACGGACATTCGCCGCAGCCGTCGCCCTCGACGCCGTTGTAGCAGGTCACGGTGCGCGTGCGCACAAGGTCGAACACGCCGAGACTGTCGGCCATCTCCCAGGTGGCCGCCTTGTCCAGCCACATGAGGGGCGTGTGCAGGACGAACTGCTCTTCCATGGCGAGGTTGAGCGTCACGTTCATGGAGCGGATGAAGGTGTCGCGGCAGTCGGGGTAGCCGGAAAAGTCCGTCTGGGAAACGCCGGTCACGATGTTCCGGATGCCCTTCTCCCGCGCGCACACCGCGGCGATGCCGAGAAAGAACATGTTGCGGCCCGGAACGAAGGTGTTGGGAAAGGAATCCTGCGGCTTTTCCCTGTCCATGGGCATGGAGGGGTCGGTCAGGGAGCTTCTGCCTATGCGGGAAATGAAGCTCACGTCCTGCACGTCCAGCGGAACGCCCGCCTCCTTCGCAATGGCGCGGGCCGCGTCGAGCTCGCGGCTGTGCTTCTGCCCGTAGAAGAAGCTCAGGGCGTGCACCTCGTCAAAATGCTTCTTCGCCCAGAAAAGACAGGTGGTGGAGTCCTGTCCGCCGCTGAACACCACGAGAGCGCCGGACATCAGGCCACCTCCCGCACTTTCAGAATGTTGTAGGAAATGCCCTCGTCATAGACGTCGGTCTCCTCCACGCGCTTGACGTAGTTCACCACGCGGATGGTCAGAGGCAGAACGAGGATTTCATAAAGCGTCTTCAGGGCGGTCTGGGCCAGCATCATGGGCAGCATGTCGGCAAAAGGCAGCACGCCCGCAAAGGCGCAGGGGAAGAAGATGAGCGAGTCCACCCCTTCGCCGAGCAGCGTGGAAAGGATGGCGCGCGCCGAAAAATGACGGCCCTTCGAGGCCACCTTCATGCGGCTCATAACGTAGGCGTTCAGAAAGGAGCCCGCCAGAAACGCAAGAAAGCTCGCCGCGGCGATGCGCGGAGCAAGACCGAAGAGGTAGTTGAAATGCTCGGCCCCGTTCCAGAAAGGCGCGGGCGGAAGCAGCACGGCCGCCTGACCGAGCGCCGCCACGAGAAAGTTCATGGCAAAGCCCGTCCAGATGATGAAGCGCGCCCGCCGAAAGCCCCAGACTTCGGCTATGCAGTCGTTGATGATGTAGGAGACGGGAAAGATGATGACGGCGGCCGGAAGGGCAAGAGAGCCCAGCATGAAGATTTTTGCGGCCAGCAGATTGGAAATGATGAGGCAGGTGCAGAAGACGATACCGAGCAACATGAACGTTGCGGAAAAGGAATGCTGTTTCATCGCTTGTTTTTTACGTGGTTTTCAAGCACACGGCGCTTGTTTTTTACGTGGTTAGCAAGCACACGGCTCAGGGTGAACGTTCGGGGCCCCGGACAAAATGGACGACGGAAACCTCCTTTTGCAGAATGCACGGCGGCGCTCGCGCCTTTCCTGCCGCCGCGTTTTCCCGCATCGCTCCGCCCGTTTCGTGCAAAGACACGGGCCTTGCTGCTGCGGAAAGGGAGAAAGGGCGCCGTCACTATGGCCCAAAGCCTGAAGGAAGGCAAACGTTTTCCCCGGACAAGGGCGCGGAAAAACACGCTCATCGTCTTTCGTTCTACAAAACAGTCATATTTTTCCACGCAACGCCCACGCAGCCTTCCTTGACATGGCTACTCTTTCGTGGAAAAGAAATCAGGCGTTCCGGCTCTTTTTCCGATTTTGTAAAAGCACGGAACGCTGACGGCCGGACGCCGCACAAGGGGAATGCGTCCGGACGCCCCCTGCCATTCATCCCGCCGCACTCAAGCGACGGCCGCGTTTCTGGAGGAGTTTCCATGAAAAACCGCATCAGCCTGCCCGCGCAGATGGCCATAGGCATGGTCCTCGGCGTGGTCGCCGGTCTCGCCGCGCCTTCCATGGGGTTCGACACCGCATGGTTCAAGCCCATAGGTCAGCTTTTCATCAACCTCATCCGCATGGTCGTCGTACCGCTGGTGCTCGCCACCATCGTGGCCGGCGCCGCCAGCGTGGGTGACATCAGCAAGCTGGGCCGCCTGGCTTCCAAAACCCTCGTCTATTATTTCTGCACCACGGCCGTGGCCGTGTTCATCGGCCTCGTCTTCGCCAACATCATCAATCCCGGCGAAGGCCTCAATCTCTCCACCGAAGGCCTGAAGGCCCAGGCCGTGCAGGCTCCCAAGATGGTGGACGTGTTCCTCGGCATCGTGCCCATCAACCCCATCGACGCCATGAGCCAGGGCAACATGCTGCAGGTCATCTTCTTCGCCATGATTTTCGGCTTCGGTCTGAGCGCCGTGGGCGAACGCGCCAGAACCGTGCTCTCCTTCTTCGAAGGCTGCGCCGAAGTCATGATAAAGGTGACCAACATGGTCATGCTCTACGCCCCCTTCGGCGTGTTCGGCCTCATCGCCTTCACCGTGGCCAGCCACGGCACCGCCGTGCTGCTGCCGCTTCTGAAGGTCATCGGCGTCATGTACGTTGCCTGCGTGTGCCACGTGCTCTTCTGCTACATGCCCCTGGTCAAGGCCTGCGGCCTCAGCATTCCGCTGTTCTTCCGCATGCTGGCCGCGCCCATGATTATCTCCTTCACCACCTGCTCCAGCGCCGCCGCCCTGTCCACCAACCTCATTCAGGTGCAGAAGCTCGGCGCTTCCAAGCCCGTGGCCTCCTTCTCCATTCCCCTCGGCAACACCATCAACATGGACGGCACCGCCGTGTACATGGGCGTGGTGGCCATCTTCGTGGCCGAGCTGTACGGCATTCCCATGCCCTTCGACAAGCAGTTCGAAGTCATCCTCGTGGGCGTGCTCGCCTCCATCGGCACCGTGGGCGTGCCCGGAGCCGGCCTTCTCATGAGCTCCATCGTATTCACGCAGGTGGGCATTCCGCTGGAAGGCATCGCCATCATCGCCGGCATCGACCGCGTGATGGACATGGCCCGCACCTCCGTCAACGTGCTCGGCGACGCCACGGGCGCCATCGTCGTCTCCCGCTGGGAGGGCGACCTGAACCCCGAGGAAGGCGCGCGCTTCGCGGCCCGGGAAGGCGACTAATACGGCAGTTTCCTGCAGCTAAAAAACATCCGGCAATGAAGTCCCGAACGGACTTTGCTGCCGGATGTTTTTTAGTACTCTGTCGACGCTCCACCGATTTTCCCGGTCAGACTTTTATCGAGGTCCCCGTATCTTCCGACAAAGTCAATCATATAAGCGGCTCTCTCTTCTGGATGGGAGTTTCCCCTCTTTGCAGCAACGCATATCGCTTGCCGCAATCTTTCAGCTACGATATCATAAGGGCATACGACAGCTGTCATCTATGGTCATGTGCTACATCCATATAAAGGAGGATTATACGAAATTTTATAGTGTTATCATAAGACAAACAATTATATTTATAACTAATATTTTATCATGGAGAATGAACATGAAAAAAACTATGACTATACTAGTCCTATTCTTCATTTCTTTTTATATTGTTGGTTGCTCTCCAAAATACAGTGTACTTGTTGATAGTAGAACGTCACAAGAATTTGAAAAAAATAAAGACACTAATGATAAATATAAAATTTTATTTGATTATAAAAAAAATAAAACAAATTTTGATTATGAACTAGTATACAATAGTGTATTAAATATATTTAAAAATAATGGATATAATACTGTTGATAACATATATAACGCAGACTATGTTGTTTTTATAGATTTTAAAGTTGGCGGACCTCATACAAGTACTATAAATCATTCAACACCAATAACTGGCCAAGTTGGAGTGAATACACATACTACATATGGTCCATATGGAGCAACTCATTATACGACACCAAGATATGGAACAATCGGATATAGTAATTATCAAACAATAGAAACATATTATACACATTTATTACATGTAAATGCCTATAGTTTTTCAAAAGAAGAGCTAGAAATCAATAAAAAAATATGGGAAATTATATTAGTGACTTCAAACGAATCAAATGACTTTAGAAAAAATTTACCAGCCTTAATTTCAGTTCTTGAAAAATATATAATGACAGACACACATGGAAATTTAAATATCGACCTCTATGAAAAACAAGGAAAGTTAATTGAAAGAAAAGATTTACTCAAAAAAGTGGATTAATATAAAAATATAGTTGATTATTACAATCAATTTATTATTTGATATAGAGCAAAAATTTCAAAAAAAACATCTCGTATTTTAATTGAAAACGATGCTTAGAACAATCTCATAGGCTGAAAACTCTCCATTTTTTATTCCCCTTTCCCTTGAATTGGTCTGGAATCCTTCCTTCTTGCCTTCCTTTTTTCTTGCCGCTACAACCAGAGGCCGGAGGATTGCATCATGACAGCCAAGGCCCGCGCCGACCAGCTCGTTTTCGAACAGGGGCTTGCCGAAAGCAAGGAACAGGCCCGCCGCCTCATCATG
>CALUPQ010000156.1 GCA_944322695.1 uncultured Mailhella sp.
CTTGTCAAAGAACCGTGCCGCTCACTCGCGGCGGTGTTGCGTTATGCAACTTTTCGTTTCGCCTGTCAACAACTTTTTTCAAGTTTTTTTCAGGCGGCGCTTTCGGCGGGGCACTCGTTTGAGCCGCTGTGCCTCAGCGCGTTTTCGGGTTATGCCCATTTTCCCCCGTCCTGTCAAACACTTTTTTCGGGTTTTTGGATTTTTTTGCCTTTTTATTCATAACCTGTTAGCATAACAAAATAAAAAATATCGGGCAAACACAAGGTTTCGTCCGATATCTGCTGAAAAATGCCGTCTTCGGCGGCTCCGCCGCCTCAAAACACTACTTTCTGTCCCCGGAAATATCCGTATGCCGTTCCAGATGCGCTTCACGCTTTATGGTCTTTCCTATGGCGCTCGCCCTGGCGATGAACTCTCCCATGCCATAATATTCCTTGCTCATGGGAGAAAACATCAGCGCATCGATACGTCCTGCATCAGGCAGTCCTTCCGGGGTAAGACAATCCCTGCTGACTTTGACATCCATGATTTCCCCTATGAACTGAATGTGGGAGCCGAGTTCATGGGTGTGGCGGAGCAAAAGTTCCAAAACCACCGGACACTCGGCCACAAAGGGAGCATCCACATGCTCGCCCGCCTGAGGGGTAAGCCCGAGCGTGCCGAACTTATCCTCATGACGACCGGAAACAAGCCCGGCAAAGTCCGCCTGCCCGACCATCTTCCGATTGGGAATGCTTACGGTGAACGCCTGCCGCTGCTGAAGAGAACGGCTGGTCCATGTGGCCTTGCGCAGAGATACCGACAGACAGGGGGGCTGCGAACAGCATATTCCGCCCCAGGCGGCCGTCATGATGTTCGGCCGACCTTCGGCGTCATACGTTCCCACCAAAAGTACCGGAGCCGGAGAAATAAAGGCCTGCGGCCCAAGAGAAATCAACATGCATGCCTCTATATTTAACAGACTGTATCGACGCTGCGCGTCAGGTCCCGACCGGTCAGACGTTCTTGCGGCAAAACCTGCGTACGCCGAAAAGCATTTCCGCTGATGCCCGGACAAAAACTTTTCCGGTCAAGAGCCCTCATCCGCTCTCAAAACGGAGCGGATGTCTTGGAACGCCTCTGCCCCATTCTCAAGACGGCTTCAGAACAGGTCAAAGACGTTCCTCTCAAAAGAGCAACGCCCCTACAGCGGCTGAAACGCCCAGATGGCCTTTCCGTAACAGACGGAAGCCCAGTCGTTTTCCGCCACTGTCCGCACGGCTTCCCCCTCACGCTCCGCACGCAGCTCACGCCCGCCGGAAACGCGAAAGACCCGCCGAAAAAGCAGGCGCCCATCTTCCAGTACCGCCACAAGGGTTCCGTCCTCCGCCTCGGTTCCCCTCACCACGGCGACAAGCGCCCCTTTGTTGAGGGCGGGAGCCATGACGTTTTCCAGAACGCGGAATATCTCCACGCCCTTCCGCTGAAACTCCAGCGGAAAAACCTGTACGTCCACACGGGGAAAAGTACCGTCCTTCTCACGTATGGTGCCGTACACGGGCAGCTCGCCGGGGCGGGAAAACTCCAACGCCGGCGGCTCCGGCTGACGGAGACCGGCATCTGACGAAAACAGGACATCCTTTCGCTCCGTCCCCATGAAGACAGGGACTTCTCCGAAGCGAAGCCAATCCATCCGCACATTGAATATGTCGGAAATACGGACACACCACGCCAGAGGAATGGTGCCCCGTTTCTTGGCTTCAGAAATACTGCCCTGTTTCAGGTTGAGAAGCTCGGCCAGCTCCGCCTGCGTGCGTTTCCCGGAAATGAAGAGCAACCGGGCATACACGGCATCGAAGTCGTCCATATCCAGCCGTTCCATCTCAGCGTCCCTACTTTATGGGCTGCAGCAGCGGGCTGTCCGGAGTAAGCACCATGCGGGTATTCTCTCCCAGCGACTTGCGCAGAGCTTCCAGGCCACGCTGGAAGGAGAAGAACTCCGGAGAACGCGTGAACGCTTCGGCATAGATGCGGGCGGCCTCGGCATCGCCTTCACCTCGCAGCACCTGTGCCTTCTTGCCGGCTTCCGCCAGAATGAGCGCACGTTCCTTTTCAGCGGTGGAACGGATTTTGGTGGCTTCCTCCGCGCCTTCGGAGCGATACTGCGTGGCCTGACGCTCGCGCTCGGCGCGCATGCGGTCGAAAATGGCACGCTGGTTTTCGGCGGGAAGGTCGGTGCGCTTGATGCGCACGTCCACGATGGAAATGCCGAATTCCTTCATCTGCTGGGAGGCCTTCTCCGTCACGGACTCCATGATGGACGTCCTTTCGTCCGCCACGACTTCCGTCAGCGTATGACGGCCTATATGTGCACGCATCTGAGAATAGATGACGGCGTCCAGCCTTGCCTGGGCATTCGCTTCCGTGCGCATGGTACGGTAAAACTGCAGAGGGTCCTCGATTTTCCAGCGTGCATAGTTGTCGAGCACGATGGACTTGAGGTCGCTGGTGAGCGCCTCGGCCGGGCGGGCGTCGTAATCCAGAATGCGGGCATCGAAGTACACCACGGTCTGAATGAACGGAATCTTCACGTGCAGACCGGCCTTGTACACCTTATCCAGCGGATGGCCCAACTGTATGACCAGCGCCTGCTGCGTCTGGTTCACAATAAAAAACGTCTGCGGAAGAAGAACAACCGCCAGCACAAACAGCAAAGCCGCAAGTATGGATTTGATACCCTTCATCAGCGGGATTCCTCCTTGGAGCCGTCCTGCCGTTTCCAGGCATCCAGCGGAAGCAGGGGAAGCACGTTCGAACCGGCATCGGAAGGAAGCACCAGCTTCTCCATGCCCGGCTTGCTCAAAATATCTTCAAACGCTTCGTACATCATGCGCTTTTTCGTCACGTCCTGAGCTTTTTCATATTCGGTCAGCATGGCAAGAAAACGCTGAGCCTCACCTTCGGCCTTGCGGACACGGGTTTCGCGATAGGCCTCGGCCTGGTTCACCATTTCCGAAGCCTGGCCCTGAGCCTTGGGCAGAATGTCGCGGCGATAGGCTTCGGCCTCGTTGATGCTGCGCTGCTTATCCTCACGGGCGCTGGCCACGTCCTTGAAGGCGTCCCGCACTTCCTGCGGCGGCTGCACGTCCTGCATCTGCACGGCCACGACCTGCACGCCCACCTGATACCTGTCCAGAATGCTCTGGAGAAGCTCGGTCACGTCGTTCTGAATCTTTACGCGCCCGTCGGTCAAAGCGGAATCCAGCGTGTTCTTTCCTATGACCTCGCGCATGGAAGCCTCGGCCGCACGCTTGACCACCTGGTCGGGACGAATCACGTTGAACAGATAGTCCACGGCGCCGTCAGGCTTGATTTGGTACTGGATGTTGAACTGCACGTTGATGATGTTCTCATCACCGGTGAGCATGGAGGATTCCTCGTCCACGGCCTGCACACGGCCCTGCTGAAACACGCCGCCCACGGACTGCGCACGGTAGCCCACGGCCGTCTGCCGGACCTGCGAAACCTTGGGCTTGAACACCTGCTCGATGGGATACGGCAGGTGGATATGCGGCCCCGGATTTTCGGTACGCACATACCGGCCGAAGCGGAGCACGACGCCGGCCTCATCAGGCTGAACGATATAAATGCCGGAAAGCACCCAGACCAGGCATGCCGCGCCAATCAGCCAGCGCAGCCTGGGAACGCCTTCCATCTTCGGGAATTTCGGCCACGAGAAAGACGGCGGCTTCAGTCCGGAGGGGCCTTTCCGATTGTTCTGTCTGTCCTGCGGGTCGTCGCGGTCGTCATCGCGCCGGTCCCGATTGCCTCTGCCTGCGGAACCCCAGCCCTGTTTCTGCTGTTGTTGCCGCTTTTCCTGTAATTTATCCCAGTCCCAGTTCATAGTGAGAGTACAGTAGGACACGTTCCCTGCATGGTCAAGGCGGAACTGCAAATCCCCTGCCAGACAAAAGGAAAAACCGTCTCCGGTTCCCGGCTCAGAAGTAAAAAAATATGCCGCCCTCAAAAAAACGCTTGACGACTCTGCCCGTTTTCTCTATGTTGGCGGTTGTCGGGCGCTCGTAGCTCAGCTGGATAGAGCAACAGGCTACGAACCTGTAGGTCGGGAGTTCGAATCTCTCCGGGCGCACCACCTTGAAAGCAGGAAGGCTTGTCGAATGACAGGCCTTTTTCTTTTTCTGCATAAAACAGAAAAAAACGCTTGACGTTTCAGCCAAGGGCGAATAATGTCCTTTCTCACCGAGCGCTCGTAGCTCAGCTGGATAGAGCAACAGGCTACGAACCTGTAGGTCGGGAGTTCGAATCTCTCCGGGCGCACCATTAAGAAGTAAGGCTTATGAGATATCTCATAAGCCTTTTTTCGTATTGTTTTCAGTGCAGTCAGACAACACGGCATGCCTATCAGCTTCTGACCCCATACCTTGACGCGACTCTGCTTAGGCCAACAAAGAGCCTGTCTCCTCCTTTCCATGTCTTCCAGACTTTCATGAGGCCTTCGGCAGGCTCTTTTCACTGAGAAACTGGATAATCCTGTTGCGAATCCGATAATACTCGGGATGTTCAATGATGGCCCCTCCTGTCCGGGGACGCGGAATCTCGATGGGAATCGTCTCTTTGACCTGCGCAAACGGACCGGCGCTCATGAGCAGTATGCGGTCGGAAAGAAAAATGGCTTCGTCCACATCGTGCGTGACCATGAATATGGTGACGCCCGTCTCATTCCACATTCTTATGAGCTCATCCTGTATGGCGCCCCTCGTCAGAGCATCAATCTGGGCAAAGGGCTCGTCAAGCAGCATCATGGGCGGCTGAACGGCAAAGGCCCTGGCCAGTCCGCAGCGCTGTTTCATGCCGCCGGACAGCGCGGAAGGATACTTGTTTTCCGCTCCCTTCAAATTAACCAGCTCCAGATAGCGGGAAACCCTTTCGTGAATCTTGCTCCGGCTCCAATGCGGATACGCCGCCTGCACGGCAAGCCGGATGTTCTGGTATACCGTCATCCAGGGCATAAGGGCAAAGTTCTGAAAAACCACCATTCTGTCGAGACCGGGATGGCTCACCTCCCGCCCTTTCAGGCGAACAACGCCCTCATCCGCACGGTCTATGCCGGCAATGATGTTGAGCAGGGTGGACTTGCCGCAGCCGGAATGGCCTATGACGGAAACAAACTCTCCCTCCCGTATCTGCAGGGAAACATCACTGAATACACAGTAAGGCTCCTTCATGCCGGGAACGGAATACTTCTTGCTGACGCGGTCCACTTCGAGAAGAGCTTCCATAACGTCTCCTTTACAGTCATAAAATCAGTCCGAATAAGCCAGTCGTCTGGCCAGCCTGCTGAACAGCCAGTCCACGGCTACGCCGACAACGCCGATGGTCAATATGGCAAATATGACGCTCGGCAGAGAAAGATTATTCCACTCGTTCCAGACGAAGTAGCCCAGTCCGAGGGAGCCCAGAAGCGCCTCCGCAGGAATGAGCGCCACCCACGTACTGCCCATGGATATCTTCAGGCCGGCGACAATGGCAGGACCGGCAGCCGGCAGAATGACCTTGAAGAACTTCTCCAGCGGTTTCATCTGCAAGATGGCGGCCACGTTGAGATATTCCTTGCGTATGTTGTTCACGCCGAAAGCCGTATTTGCCAGCGTAGGCCACAAACTGGCCATGAAAATGACGAAGAACGCCGTCATTTCACTATCCTTGACGGAATAAAGCAGGAGCGGCATCCAGGCGATGGGAGAAATGGAGCGCAGAATCTGGATGTAGGGATTGACTGCGGCAAACAGTGTCGGGCATCGCCCGAGAATAACGCCGAGCACAACGGCCACCACCGAAGCCAGAGCAAAACCCGACATGAGCCTGAGCAGACTGTAGCCGACAAGTATGGCTATTCCCTTGTCGTTGGGACCAGCGTCGTAGAAAGGCTCTCGAAGAAAATCCAGAGAAACGACGGCGACCTGTCCCGGCGTAGGCATCTCCGAGCCCTGGGCCAGAAGCTGCCACAGTGCAAGAAAAAGCACGGCAAACAGCATGCAGATGGTAAATGACTTACTGTTCATAACATTCCCTGAAAAAATTCGGGACAAAGGCCGGATGACGGCTCCGGCCCTTGTCCCTCGGTTCTGAAAGGAGTGTTTTCCCTGTCTCAGGAAAAATGGTCTAGGCCTTTCTGATGGTAAAGCCGGCCAGGTATTCTTCCGGCTTGTCGGGGTCGAATTCCTTTCCCATGATGACATGCTTTCTGTATGTCGTGTCGGGAGCCTTGAAGCCCATTTCCTTCATGACAGAGGCGCAGTCCGCGGCAAGAAAAACCTGTTCGGCAATGCCGCGATAATCAACGTCGCCTTTGAGATAGCCCCAGCGCTTAAGCTGACTGAGTATCCATACGGCCATGGAATCCCAGGGGAAGGGGTCGAAATCTATGCGCTCGGGGACATGGCACATATTTCCGAGACCGTCGGGGAACTGCCCAGTAAGCACCTGTTCCACCACTTCCACAGGCTGATTCAGATAGTTTCTTGGGGCGATGGCCCGGGCGATGTCCTTTCTGTTGTCAGGGTTGGAGCTGAACATGGTGGCATCGATGATGGCACGGAAAATGGCCTTGAACGTGTTGGGAGCCTCTTCCGCAAACTTTTTGGAGGCTGTGAACGCACAGCACGGATGCCCGGGCCAGATGTCGCGGGTAAGCATGAAGATGAACCCGGCCTTTTCGTAAACGGCACGCTGATTGAACGGGTCCGGGGACAGGAAGCCGTCGATATTCCCCGCCTTGAGGTTGGCCACCATTTCCGGCGGAGGCAGAATGCGTATCTGAACTTCCGTGTCCGGGTTCACCCCGCCTTCCGCCAGATAATACCGCAGCAGCAGGTTATGCATGGAGTAGTCAAAGGGAACGGCAAAGACAAAACCCTTCATGTCCTTTGCGGAACGCACATCCTTGTGGTCCATGCGCAGCGTGATGGCCTGACCGTTCACATTCTCCAGGGCAGGCGTCAGGAAGGGTATCTTGGGAGACCCGAGCCCCAGCGTCATGGCAATGGGCATGGGCGCAAGCATCTGCGTATAGTCCGCCCAGTCCCGTATCATGGCCCAGCCGGAAGCCTTGTACGGCTGAGCCTCCGTCAGCCCGTATTTCTTGTAGAATCCCATAGGATGGGCCATCACGATGGGCGTGCCGCAGGTGAGCGGCATAAATCCTATCCGCACATCCTTCTTTTCTATGGGACCTATGGCATCAAGTGCCATGGCCTTGGCCGCCTCCAGAGGAAACACGCTGTTTATGACGGCCATGGCGGAGGAAGCTCCCAGCATTTTCATGAAGGTCCGGCGGCTGACATCGTTTCCGCCGAATATTCTGCGGACTACGGAAGATTCCACCGCCCGGAGCATGGCGGATTCGCCGTCGACTGGTGACGATGAGGAAACGGCGGCATGGTCATGGACCAGCCGGGTGGAAGCACTGAACGGGTCGGCCAGACTTGCCGGCCCTGTATGATTCTGAGACATGACGACATCCTTGAAGGTAAAACATGATTAATGCATCCCTAACGGGGGTTACCACTTCTTATAGGGAAGGAACTTGCCGTTCAGCGTGACCACCACGCGATTTCCATGAGGATTCTCTTCCTTCTGAATATCCATGGTGAAGTCGATGGCACTCATGATGCCGTCGCCGAACTTCTCATGAATGATTTCCTTGATGGTACCGCCGTACACCTGCATGATTTCATAGAATCGATAAATCAGCGGGTCGGTGGGAACAATGGTGTCAGTTCCCTTCATGGGACACTGCTGAAGAGCTTCCGCAACTTCCGCAGAAAGGCCGAGAATTTCTACGGCCTTCGCCGCCTGTTCCGCGTCCATGCTGTTCTGTCCCAGAAGCGCAGAGGTGACCCATACCGGATGCCCGCCGACATGGGCCGCAATTTCTTCCCAGGAAAGATGCTTGTTCTGCCTGGCTTCCTTAATCAACGCAGTGGCAATATGTCGTTCCATAGGACACTCCTTTGAAGTGAATTTCTGTCAGCTTCATTGCAAGGAGCGTGCCATATAAAAGATATCAATAATTTCAATAAAATAGTTACACATCCTTAAAAACGGCTCCCGCCGGAAGTACAAACAGGTATTACTTTGCCGGACAGCCGGAACAAAACCGGAAAACAGGAAAATCATCCGGCGGATACTTTCCCGCAATGTGCTGTTCCATAAGGAAAAACAGACTCCCGGAACCAAGAACGGCACTGTACATCCCCCATGAATAGTGCCGATTCCTTTTGCCGACGACGAAGTCCGGGCAGCATCCGATTCCGTTGCCTTTCCCAGGTACAGGATAAAACCGGAACCGTCTCCATTCCCGGCACATCAAAAGACGTTTTATGACGCATCAATACCTGTAAAATCCCCAACATCCTGATTGAAAAAGCGCCCAAACCAAAAAAGCCGCCTCCTTTCCGGCAAACCGGTCAGGAGGCGGCAAAATCTGTAAGGTCGAAGTATTACCAATCGCAGAGGGGTACGGAAGGCTGCCCCAGATGCTCTTTCATCAATTCAGGCGTATGGGCAGACTGATGGTCTTTTCCCCTACGTGCATGTCGAGCTTCAGCGTCTCCGCCGAAACAGGCATGAACTGAGCAAACTCGAGGACATTATCTCCCGCACGGCCTTCGCGGGTAAACCGCTTGAGCACCTTGCCAGAGGCATCGGAAAGGGAGAAGAACACAAGCCCGTCCTTCTCGCAGCTGTAGGGCAGAGTGTAGAGTCCTGTGTCGGGATGACGACGCAAGTCGAGCGCATCCTGCGCATAGCCGTCCTCCGTCTTCTTCAGCGGCACGACCACGTAGGGAAAACCGTCCACGGCAGGCAAAGGCGTCACGCCCATCCGGGCAAGTCCTTCCTGAACTTCGGGAATGCTCATGAACAACGACCACAGAAGGCCGCTGCGGTAGTTCTCCACCATGCACACGATGGGCAGCTGGTCGATGGCCAGATAGCTGTCGTCGTACCAGTCATCCTTCAGACTGAAAGCGTCATAGGGACCGAAGCGCCCCCACATCTTTTCCCGGTAATTGTCGTAAATATTCCAGAGCACGCGCATGGAATATTCCGGAGTGTACGGCATGGAGGAAAGCGCCGCCGTGGGAGCCACGGTGCCCACTTCGTTATAGGCGGACTGATAGCGGTAACCGCCCTTGATGTCGCAGGAGGTCAGGCCCCAGAAGCCCTCGCTGAACTGATGTTCGGCAGGCGCGGATTCAAGGGAGTAAGCCCTGTTCATGAGTGTATGCGTAATGTTGCGCACCATGTAGCCGCGCCGGACATGGATATCGGACATACGCCGGGGGTCGAGCCCGATGAAGGAGTAGTGGGAAAGGAACATGGAGCCGGCGTAGGCATTGGCAGCCTCGATGGTATAGCCGTTGCCGGTCTTGGGCTGATACTCTTCCGTGGAATACCAGAACTTCGCCGCTTCACGGGAAATGGGATGCGTGGGAGAACCGAGCGCCAGCACATAGGCCACCATGGCCTCGTTGAAGCCGGAAATCTTCATTCCCATGCCGAACTCGTGCTGCGGGCTCCAGTGCCAGAACAGGCCGTTATTTTCCGCACGGGTGAACCAGTGCCAGTCCACGTCGTTCCACAGTTCGGTAATGCAGGCGCGCAGCTCCTTTTCCACTTCCGTATCGTCAGCGAAATACGCCCGGGCGATGAGCAACCCCTGCATCATGAAGGCCGTTTCCACCAGGTCGGCCCCGTTGTCCTGCTCGCCGAAGGACACGGTCTTTCCGGTGCGCCCGTCGAGCCAGTGCGGAAAAGCGCCGTGCAGATTCTTTCTGTCCGTCTTGTCCCGGAGGAACGTGGCAATCTTCAGAATGCGTTCCGCCGCATCCTGACGGGACACCCAGCCATGTTCCGCCGCCACGACGATGGCCGCCACGCCGAAACCGGACCCGCCGATGGTGGCCTGACCGCTTTCCTTGTTGCGGCTGTCCTCATAGGCCAGACCGGACTCAGGGAAGGTATGCTCCCACATGTATCGAAAGGCGTCGTACTGCAGCCTGTCGAGCAGAAGACGGTCCTTCACGAAAGCATCGTCAGGCTGAAACTCGTCCAGCCCGCGCAGAGAGGACTGCCGGACTTCAGCGTTCTGAGCAACGGCCTGTTCCTCTTCCTGCGCTGCAGCAACAGAGCAGGGAAACAGGAAAAACGCAAAGGCCAAAGTCAGAAAAACACGTTTTCTCAGATTCATAACCATCCACCAGGGTTGAAGGCATTTCTTTCTGAAAGCATTTCCATGGAAAACAGACGAAAGCCTGTCGGATATAAGTATCCGTAAATGTTCCGCCGCGCAAGCGAGACGGCTTTCCGTGGAGCAAGCAGACTCTCACCCTATGGGCATGACAGAGAACAATAAGAAGAAAATAAAAAAAAGGGGGAACCACAACAGTGGCTCCCCCATATCGCTATGCAGGAATAGCTTACGCCTGAGCTTCGGCGGGCGCTTCAGCGGCCTGCCTGGTCAGTTCGATGATGGCCATCGGGGCGCAGTCGCCGGGACGGGGCATCGCAAGCTTCACCACGCGGGTGAAGCCGCCGGGAACACCGGCGAAACGAGGAGCGATTTCGTCAAACAGCTTCTGCACGAGCTGATGGCTGCCCAGTTCGCGGTAAGCCTGGCGACGGGCGGCCACATCGTTGCGACGGGCCAGAGTAATGAGAGATTCGACCACGCCGCGCAGCTCCTTGGCCTTGACCTCGGTGGTACGAATCCGGCCGTGCGTGAGCAGGGCCTTGGACATATTGCGAAGCAGAGCCTTGCGATGCGAAGGATTTCTGCTCAGTTTCTTACCAGAGTTGCTATGCCTCATGGTGCTGCTTCCTCTTCCATTCCTGGTATTTCTTATCGAAG
>CALUPQ010000157.1 GCA_944322695.1 uncultured Mailhella sp.
CCCTCAGCTCTTTCCCCTTCCTGCGCGCAGGCTGCGGCAACGTTCCTCCGGCAGCCGGAAGAGCCCAAAAAAATCCACGCCGTTTCTGCGCCCGCCTGCTTCTTCCGCAGCGCAGCAGCAGCCCGCAGCCCCGCCCCCTTGGACGCTACCTGCTCAAAGCCCGAGGCTTTCTCCAGCAAGGTCCGAGGATGTCGTCCTCCTCTTCTCCTTCAGCCTCCCGTGCCCCCGAATGTGCCCGGGTTCTCCGGCATCGCACTGACTTTTCCCCTGCCCCGGCCGAGACTCTCGGGACTGGAGAGGGCGGCGACTTTTCCCCTGTCCCCCGGGCGGACGCCATCAGGAGCAAACGCAGGATGCGGCCCCCGTCCCGTGCACGCCTGTGCACGACAATGCGGAGTTTTCCGCCCGTGTCCCGTCGCGAATAAAAAAAATACTTTTTTTGTAAAAGTCATTTTTTGCGATTAAAAATTTCTTCCAGCGCTTTTGGCGGCCCGTTTTTCAAAAACGCCGCCACTTTCATGTTTTATTCAATGTTATCATATAAATAATGAACGTTTTTCTCATCCTGAAACGCAACGGGAACTCGTGAAAAAAGTTCCGACATCCCGCTCCGGAAACAAGTCCGTACAAAACCAGCAAAAGAAAAACAACACTGAAAAATAACGTAATTTCATATAAAAATTACATTATTTTTTTCATTGAAACAACATTGTTCTAAAGAGACGACATGAGAAATAGACATTATTGACAAAAAAAAATGGCGCTGCTATCTTTTTACATTATTGTTAAAGATATTTCTTTTTCCTCATAGAAAACATCATAAAAACAGGGACGTATGGCGAAGTGCGCCTGCGTCGCAGGAGAGAAGACGTGATAAGGCTTTCCAACGTGCATAAATCCTTCGGCTCCCATGAAGTGCTCAAAGGTGTTGACCTGAAAGTGCAGGAAGGTGAAAAACTCGTCATCATCGGTCCTTCCGGCTCCGGGAAATCCACCACCGTGCGCTGCATGAACGGTCTTGAAATGCCCACCTCCGGGCATGTCTTCATCAACAACGAGGAGCTGACGAAGAAAAACCGCATCCAGCTCGTGCGGAACACCTCCTCCATGGTGTTCCAGCAGTTCAACCTCTACCCGCACCTTACGGTGATGGGCAATCTCACCCTTGCGCCCGTCAAGCTCTTCGGCAAGAGCCGCAAGGAGGCGCAGGAGCTGGCCCGCCACTACCTCGCCGTCGTGGGGCTGGAGGAAAAGGCCTACGCCTATCCCGCCACGCTTTCCGGCGGTCAGCAGCAGCGCGTGGCCATCGCCCGCGCCCTGTGCAGCCAGACGAAAATCATCCTTTTCGACGAGCCCACCTCCGCACTGGACCCCGAAACCGTGCAGGAAGTGCTGAACGTGATGATAAAGCTGGCGGACGAGAACATCACCATGGTCATCGTCACCCATGAAATGGGCTTCGCAAGAGAGGTGGCCGACCGGGTCATCTTCATGGACGACGGCATGATACTGGAAGAGGGAACGCCGGAGCACTTTTTCGTGAGCCCCAACCATGAAAGGACGAAGCAGTTCCTGGGCAAGATTCTGCACTAAGAGCCGGGGAACGTTTTCAGCAATGCCGACCGGCATAAACACATCAAGGAGAAGAACGATATGAACAAACTGCACAGAATGGGCGCCCTGCTGCTTTCCGCCGTTGCCGTTCTGGGTCTTGCCTTCAGCGCTTCGGCCGCGACGCTGCCGGACGACGTACAGGCCATCGTCAAGCGTGGAGAACTCCGCGTCGGCGTGAAGTCCGACGTGCCCGGCTTCAGCATGCAGGACCTGTCCGGCGACTATGCGGGCATGGAAGTGGACTTGTCCCGTAAAATCGCCGAGGCCATGGGCCTGAAGCCCGACAAGGTCGCCTTCACCGCCGTGACGGCCAAGACCCGCGGCCAGCTGCTCGACAACGGCGACATCGACATGGTGCTCGCCACCTTCACCATCACCCCCGAGCGCAAGAACATCTGGAATTTCTCCTCCGCCTACTACACCGACGCCGTTTCCCTGCTGGTGAAGAAGAACGGCGGCGTCAAGAACTACGCCGACCTCACGGGCAAGCTCATCGGCGTGGCCGAAGGCTCCACCTCCAAGGACGCGCTCATCGCCGCGGCGAAGGAAAACGGCGTCACCCTCACCGACACCGACAACATCCAGACCTTCCCCGACTATCCCTCCATCAAGGCCGCTCTCGACGCCGGTCAGGTGCAGGCCTTCTGCGTGGACGGCTCCATCCTCTCCGGCTATCTGGACCCGAGCACCGAAATCCTCACCACCGTGCGCTTCGCCCCGCAGGATTACGGCGTGGCCACCAAGCTGTCCAACAAGGGTCTTGCCTCCTTCGTGGAAGAGCTGATTGTCAAATGGCTCGCCGACGGCACCATCGACGCCATCATCGCCGACAACAAGGTCGCTCCCTCCTTCAAAAAATAATTCCTTTACGGGCGCGGCGCTGCCGCGCCCCTCATATGCAGGTTTTGAAACGTGATTGAACAGATACTGTCGCCCGCATGCTGGCTCGTCTTTCTTGCGGACTGGACGCTGTTTCTGGAGGCCTTCGGCGTGACCGTCATGGTGTCCGTCGCCGCGCTGGCGCTGGCTCTTGCGCTCGGCGTGGTGTTCGGCGTCATGTCCACCTCGCACTTTCTGGTGCCGAGAACCGTGGCCCGCGCCTATGTGGAAGCCATACAGAACACGCCCCTCGTCCTTCAGGCCTACGTGTTCTATCTGGCGCTGCCCTACATAGGGGTGATGATGGGTCAGGTGAGCGTGGGCATCTTCGCCGTGGGCATCTATCACGGCGCCTACATCGCCGAAGTGGTGCGCGCGGGCATACAGTCCATACCGAAAGGTCAGGCCGAAGCCGCCTCCTCCCAGGGCTTCACCTACGTGCAGACCATGCGCTGGGTCATTCTGCCGCAGACGGTGAAAATCATCCTTCCGCCTCTGGTCAACCAGATGGTGAATCTCATCAAGAACACGTCCGTCATCGCCCTCATCGGCGGCACGGACCTCATGAACCGCACCAACGACTGGGCCACCAGCGGGGCCAGCATCTACGGTCCGCCCTTCCTGGTATGCGGCGTGCTGTATTTTCTCCTGTGCTTCCCCCTTTCCACCTGGGGACGCCGCTATGAGGAAAAGCTGAAGAAAAAGGACAGCCGTGCCGGTCAGGAATTCAGAAAAATCGAGGAAGAACTGTCGTGATTGAGGTCATTACCCGTACCTTTACCCCGGAAATACTCGCCTATCTTCTGGGCGGCGCGTGGCTCGTCATCGAGCTGTCCGTCGTCATCGTGATATGCAGCATCTTCTTCGGTCTCATTCTGGCGCTGCTGCGCAGTTACGACAGGTTCATTCTCGGCAGGCTTGCGGGAGCCTACATCGAAATCTTCCGCAACACCCCGAACCTCATGTGGGTGCTCATCTGCTACGTCTATGCGCCGCTGCCCACCGCCTTTCTGCGCTGCTCCTTCGCCTTCGTGCTCTTCACCTCCGCCGCCATCGCGGAAATCATCCGCGGCGGTCTGAACTCCATTCCCCGGGGACAGTTCGAAGCAGCCTCGTCCCAGGGCTTCAACTTCGTGCAGACGCTCGTGTACATCATCCTGCCCCAGTGCTTCCAGAACATCGTTCCCACCCTGCTCAGTCAGGTCATCACCGTGGTGAAGGACACTTCCTTCCTCTCCATGGTGGCCGTGGCCGAACTCATGTTCCGCTCCAGAAACGCCCTCGCCCTGCTGCCGAGATACACGGGGCAGACCGTGGGCATCGCGCAGGTGGCCGTCATTTTCGGCTTCGCGGCGCTCATCTACTTCGCCATCAACTTCACTCTCTCCTGCATAGTCCGACACATGCAGAAGCGCCGCAAGATGAAGGCGCAACTCGCTTCCGGGCAGGCCTAGAAACCACACCCGGTCCGCGAAACGACAATGCTGCCGGAACGCGCCGAGCCGCAACGAAGAAAACTCCGTTGCGGCTCGGCGCTTGTTCGTCTTCCGCCGTCCTTTCCCGACGCGCCTTCCTGAAACAGCCATGACGGCGCGACCTTTTTCCGTTATGCTCCGCAGGCCGGGAAAAAACGCCAGGCGGCAAGACGCCGCCTTCCGCCCCGCGCAGAACAGTCCACAACGACGGAAGACGAAACGGCCGTCTTTTCCGGACGGCTTCAAACCATGGAGAACGTCGATGACATACCGCTCCGGCACCACGCTGTACGACAGAGAAAGGGCGTTTACCGGCTACACCCTCTGGTCCCATCTCTCCACCGTCCGAAGCGGAGCGGAAAAGCCGTGGCAGAAAACGGGCGAGACCTTCCTCATGGACATGACGGGCCGCATCGTCCACACCTGGAAGCTCCCCTATCCCACCATGTACGGCTATCTTCTGCCGGACGGACACCTGCTGGCGGGCCTGCTCACCACAAAAAGCGCGCCGGGAAGACCGGGCACGGGGGAATTTCCCATGGGCAGCGCCATGGGCGTGCTCATGGAGCTGGACTGGGAAGGCAACATCCTGTTCTGCCATGAAGACCTTGCCATGCATCACGACTTCAAAAAGCTCGCCGACGGCAACTACGCCTATCTGGCCTGGGAGCCGCTTGAAGCGGAAACGGCGGCCCGCGTGCTCGGCGGGCGCAAAGGCACGGAGCGCACCGTCATGTGGTGCGACGTCATCCGAAAAGTCTCGCCGGAAGGAGCAATTCTCCGGGAATGGCACGCCAAGGACCACCTCGACGTGGAAAGGCACGTCATCGGCCCCATTTACGCCCGCCACGAATGGTCCCATTTCAACGATTTGTGGGAGTGTGAGAACGGCGACTTTCTCTGCTCCTCCCGCGTGCTCGACGCCGTGTTCCGCATCAATGCGGCAACGGGCGACATCGTGTGGCAATGGGGCGCGGCCTCAAGCCTCGACAAAAAGACCGGCCGACTCGACCTGTCCGTCACGCCCTCCACGCTGGGAGGTCCGCACGACGCCCACATCATACCGCGCGGCCTGCCGGGCGAAGGACACCTGCTCTGCTACGACAACGGCACCTACAGCTTCGTTTCCCGCGCGCTGGAAGTGGACGTGCGGACGGGCGAGCCTGTCTGGCAGTCCGTCACGGAAGGGTTTCAGCGCGGCAGAATGCCCTTCTCCTGCTTTCTCTCCAGCGCCCGGCGCCTGCCCAACGGCAACACGCTCTGCTGCGAAGGCGGCAACGGACGCTTTTACGAAGTCACGCCGGAGCGCGACGTAGTGTGGGAATACTGGAAGCCGGAACCGGACGATTCCGCCACGCCGTGGCTGGTGTTCCGCTGCTTCCGCTACGCACAGGACTACTGCCCACAGTTCGCCCTTCTTCCCCCGGCGGAAGGAAACGCCTGAGCCGTACGCTGAAAAAGAATCATTCCGCACGCCGGAGCCGGACCGCCCTTCTTCTGACCTCCGTTTTTTTCAGTCGAAGAATATGACGCCTCCCCCGGCAGGGACGCAGGCCGTCCTTCGCCCCCTTTGCTGCCGTTTTCTCAGAAAACCGCAGCAAAGGGCGACAAAAGCCGGACCGGAAACAACAGTTTTGTTTTTCTCCCCGCATGGCGTGGGCTTTTCCGTTTCAGGCGCTTTTGCACCCTCAACGGTCTGAAGGCGTCAAAGTTCACAGACAACCGCCCTCGCGGCCCCGCAGGAAAACGCGGCAAAAAAAAGCGTTTCATGCGCCGTTGCGCGAAAAGCCGCGCCGCCCGATTAACGCAGAACGCGCGCCGGACATTCCGGCGCGCGTTTTTTCAGGACAAGGCTCCTGCCAAGCAGAGAAAGGCACTTCTCTGTCGGCCGCCCTGCCAAATCACCTTTTCTGCGGGACTAGGCGGACTTCTTCGCCTGGCGCACGGGCGTGCCGTCCAGCTTCCAGATGCCGAAGCCCGTGGCGGCGCACAGCAGGGAGAAGATGGGCACGAACCAGTTGAGGAAGGCGTAGGGCACGAACTCGTAGGCGCTCACGCCGAGCACGCCGGCAATGTAGAAGGCATGCACGCTCCAGGGAACCAGCGGACAGCCGATGGTACCGGCGTCCTCACAGGTACGGGAGAGCACGAGCGGGCTGATGTCCGCCTTTTTGAAGGAATCGAGGAAGGCGCGGCCGGGCACGATGACGGCGAGCATCTGGCTGCCGGTGCCGAAGTTGATGAGATACGCCGCGGCCAGCGCGGAAGCCACGAGGCGCAGGGCGGACTTGGCGCCCTTCAGAATGGCCTCAAGCAGCACTTCCAGCACGCGGGAACGCTCCAGAACGCCGCCGAAGGCCATGCCCGAGCAGAGCAGCAGCACGGTGGGCATGATGCTCATGAGGCCGCCGCGGGAAAGCAGCGGGTCGAGCTGGGTGATGCCGGTCTTGGAAACGTAGCCGGAGGTGAGCATGGTGGCCAGATTGTTGAAGGGCACGCCTTCGACGACCGCGATAATCATGGCCGAAATGAGGCACACCAGCATGACGGGCAGCACGGGGTAGCGGCGGTAGGCCAGCACAATCATGAGCACGGGCGGAATGAAGGCCACGGGGCCGAGGCTGAAGCTCTTTTCAAGGCCGGAGAGGATGGCGCTCAAGTCGTCGAGAGAGGCGCCCTGCTGCGCGGTCACGGAGCTGCCCATGAAGGTATATGCGATGCCCGCCACGATGAAGGCGGGAACCGTGGTCCAGAGCATGGACATGACATGGGAAAAGAGCGGCACCTCGCACACCGAGGCGGTGATGTTGGTGGAGTCCGACACCGGGGACATCTTGTCGCCTATGTACGCGCCGGACACGATGGCGCCCACGGTCATGTACGCGGGATAGCCGAGGGCCTGCCCCACGCCGAGCAGCGCCACGCCGATGGTGCCCATGGTGCCGAAGGACGTGCCCGTGGCAATGGACGCCACGGAGCAGAGCACCATGGCCGAAAGCAGGAAATGCTCGGGCGCGATGAGCTTGAGGCCCCAGTAGATGATGGCGGGAATGGTGCCCGAAGCCAGCCACGCGGCGATAATCATGCCCACCATGGCCAGAATGGCTATGGCAATCTGAATGCGGCCGAGGGCCTCGAACATGCCCTCCTGCAATTCCTCCCAGGTGTAGCCGGTCTTCAGAGCCATGACGGCGGCCAGCGCCACCGCGCCCAGAAGAGGCAGAACAGGGGGACGCACGCCGACGACCAGCGTGCCGTACAGAATCATGGCCACCGGCAGCACCAGCGACAGCGTTGCCCACAGGAGCGAGGGTTTTCTTCCTTTCGTCTCCATTGTCAGTCCTTGTTGTAAACGTTCTTTCCAATGCCCCGTAGGGCGCCCTTTCCCTTGTCTCATGCTCCGGCTGAAGGCACGAACGGCCCTCCTCCGGAAAAATGCCCCGCTGCGGAAAGGCACGTCGCAAAACGGCACGGGAAAGCGTCCGCTGCGTCATGCCTTCGCGCTTCCGGCGCGTCCGGACACCGCCGAAGCTACAGCTCGAGGCGGGTGGGACGGCCTTCCTTCATGTCCAGAAGCGACTGTATGCCGCAGTCCACCATGCTGATAATGGACTCTTCCGTGTAGAAGGCCATGTGCTGAGTCAGCACCACGTTGGGGAACTGACGAAGATAGACCATGTCCTTGTTCTTGAGGATGTCGGTCTTGCGGTCGGCGTGGTAGATGCCCTGCTCGTGCTCGAACACGTCCATGGCCAGAGAGCCAATCTTTTCCGTTTCGATGGCTTCGGTCACGGCGTCGATGTCCATGAGCTCGCCGCGGGCGGTGTTGATGAGAATGACGCCGTCCTTCATGCGGGAGATGCTTTCACGGTTCACCATGCGGCTCGTCTCGGGCGTGTAGGGCACATGGAAGGTGATGATGTCGCTCTCCCGGTACAGGGTGTCGAGGTCAACGAAGGTGGCGTAGGGACGGAGCTCCTCGCATTCGAAAAGATTGTAGGCGAGGATGCGGCAGCCGAAGCCGGAAAGTTCGCGGATGACCGTGGCACCGATGCTGCCCGTGCCCACGACGCCCACGGTCTGCTTGTTCATGCTGCGGCCCATGAGTCCGTAGAGGGAATAGTCGTTCACCTGCTGACGCCACATGGCGGGCTTGTAGCGGCGCAGCACCAGAAGCATGAGCATGATGGTGAAGTTGGCCACGGCTTCGGGCGGATAGGCGGCGTGACTGACCCGGAGGCCGAGTTCCTTCGCGGCGGCAAGGTCGATGTGGTCCACGCCGATGGTGCGGGTGGACACGTAGCCCACGCCCATGGCCTTCAGGCGTTCGAGCATGGCGCGGTCCAGCGTGCTGCGGCCGAGGGTGGACACGCCCTCCGCGCCTTCCGCAAGGGCAAGGGTCTCTTCGGACAGGTTGCCCTCCACAAGACGGAACGTGACGGGAAGGGTGCGGGAGAGGTGTTCCAGCTCCTGCCTTTCATCGTTGCTGACTTCGAAGACGGTGATGTTCATGGGGTATCTCCTGAAAAAACGTGGAAGAAAGTCCTACAGAAACACGACGGC
>CALUPQ010000158.1 GCA_944322695.1 uncultured Mailhella sp.
ACTGCGTGCACCTCAACCTGCACAAGACCTTCTCCACGCCTCACGGCGGCGGCGGTCCCGGCAGCGGCCCGGCGGGCTGCAAGGCCTTCCTCGAACCCTTCCTGCCCGCGCCCCGCGTGCGGAAAACCGAAGAAGGCTTCCGCCTGTACGACCCCGAACGCACCATGGGCCGCGTGCGCAGCTTCTACGGCAACTTCCTCGTGGTGGTGCGCGCCCTCACCTACATTCTCACACTGGGACGCGAGGGCATTCCCGAAGCCTCGGCCATGGCCGTGCTCAACGCCAACTACCTCATGAAGAAGCTCGCCGGCCGCTACGACATGGCCTACGACACCCTGTGCATGCACGAGTTCGTCATGACGCTGGAAAAGGAAAAGGCCGAAACCGGCGTTTCCGCCATGGACGTGGCCAAGTCCCTGCTGGACTACGGCATCCATCCGCCGACCATGTACTTCCCGCTCATCGTGCACGAGGCGCTCATGGTGGAGCCCACGGAAACCGAAAGCCCCGAAACGCTTGATGCCGCGGCGGAGGCCTTCCTCGCCATTCTCGACAAGGCGAAGGAGGATGCCGCCTACCTGCACGGCGCGCCGCACCGCTGCCCCATCGGCAGGCCCGACGAGGTGAAGGCCGCGCGCACCCCCGTGCTGCGCTACGAGTTCCCGGACAGCCGGTCCTGATACCCCTCGATGCCGCCGCGACGAAAAGAAACGGCGGAGGGGCCGGACGCCCTTCGCTTCCGGCCCCTCAAGGCCCCTTCCGCCCGTGCGGAAGGGGCCTTCCTGTCCCCGGCCTCCCGCCAGGACGTTTCCCCCGCCCTCCCCTCACGGGCGACCTTTTCCACGCCTTCCCGTCGCCCCTTCCTGCCCAGCGCCGCAGGGCTTGATAAGCGGATGGAAAAAGATTATATTAGCTCTTTATCCTTATTTACGAAAGCAACGAACACCATGAACAGTCAGACGGTTCTTTCCGGGAGACTCATCACGCCCGCCCGAGGGACGCGCCGCCATGCGGTACGCCCCGGCGCTCTGCGCGCGCGCCTTTGCGCCCACAAGGCAGAACGCGCGCAGGCTCCCGCCCCCGGCATATCCGAAGCCTTCCGCCCGAAAAAGGCGAAGTGGCCCGCTCATGCCGAGGGGAGCACCGTAAGCAGTGCCGTGCCGACAGAGGGCAGCCTTCCCGCAGGGGACATGGCTGCCCTTTTCCGTTCCCCGTCGCGGTCCGCGTCTGTTCGGCGTTCCACACCCCAACACCGCCCAGGGAGGCATTTTTCATGAATCTCGTGTACACCGGCAAGACCAAGAACGTGTATGCTCTGGACAACGGAAACTATCTTCTGAAGTTCAAGGACGACTGCACCGGCAAGGACGGCGTGTTCGACCCCGGTGAAAACTCCGTCGGCCTCACCATCGAAGGCGTGGGCGACGTGAACCTGCGCATGTCCATCTACTTCTTCGAGAAAATCAACGCTGCCGGCATCAAGACCCACTACGTGAACGCCGACCTTGCCGAAACCACCATGGAAGTGCTTCCCGCCAAGGTGTTCGGCAAGGGTCTCGAAGTCATCTGCCGCCTGAAGGCCGTGGGCAGCTTCATCCGCCGCTACGGCGACTACATCGAGTCCGGCGCCGACCTGCCCGCCTACGTGGAGACCACCTTCAAGAACGACGCCCTCGGCGACCCGCTGGTCACCAAGGACGCTCTCGTGGCTCTCGGCGTCATGACCAACCAGCAGTACGAAAACATCAAGGAAATGACCCCGAAGATTACCCGCATCGTTGCCGACGACCTTGCCGAAAAGGGCCTCGTGCTCTACGACATCAAGTTCGAATACGGCTACGACGCCGACGGCAAGGTCATGCTCATCGACGAAATCGCCTCCGGCAACATGCGCGTGTACAAGGACGGCGAGTACATCGACCCCATGACCCTTTCCAAGCTCTTCTTCGCGTAGGACGGGGAACGATGGGAGGATTCTTCGGAGCCATTTCCAAAGAGGACTGCGTACTGGACCTCTTCTTCGGCGTGGACTACCACTCGCACCTCGGCACGCGCCGGGGCGGCATGGCCATCTACGACTCGAAACTCGGATTCCAGCGCCAGATTCACGACATTGAGAACACACCCTTCCGCACCAAGTTCGAGAAAGACCTGGCCGAATTTCACGGGTGCAGCGGCATAGGCTGCATCAGCGGCATCGACCCGCAGCCGCTTCTGGTGCGCTCCCACCTCGGATTGTACGCCATCTCCACCGTCGGCATCATCAACAATGCCGAAAGACTGGTGCGCGAATACTTTTCCGACCACGGCCATCAGTTCATGGCCACCGGGTCCGGCCAGGTCAGCCCCACGGAGCTCGTGGCCGCGCTCATCAATCAGGAAGACGACATCGTCTCCGGCATACGTCACGCCCAGGACGTCATCGAAGGCTCGATGACCATTCTTCTGCTCACGGAAGACGCCATCATCACCGCCAGAGACAGGATGGGCAGGCTGCCCGTGCACATCGGCAGAAACAGGATGGGCCACAGCGTGTCCTTCGAGTCTTTCGCCTACCACAAGCTGGGTTACGAGGACGCCTACGAACTCGGCCCCAGCGAAATCGTGCGCATCACGGCCGAAGGCTTCGAGACGCTTTCACCGGCTGAAAAGCCCATGAAAATCTGCGCCTTCCTCTGGACGTACTACGGCTACCCCAACTCCAACTACGAAGGGGTGAACGTCGAGCTCATGCGCTACCGCAACGGCGAAATCATGGCGCGCGACGAAATGGCCCGCGGCACCCTGCCCGTGGTGGACCACGTGGCCGGCGTGCCCGACTCCGGCACGCCCCACGCCATAGGCTACGCCAACCACTGCAAGCTGCCCTTCGCCAGACCCTTCGTGAAGTACACCCCCACCTGGCCGCGCTCCTTCATGCCCGCCAACCAGGCCGTGCGCAACCAGGTGGCCAAGATGAAGCAGATTCCCGTGCCGGAACTCATTCAGGGCAAGAAGCTCCTGTTCGTGGACGACTCCATCGTCCGCGGCACGCAGCTTCGGGAAACCGTGGACTTTCTGTTCGCGTCCGGCGCAAGCGAAGTGCACATGCGTTCCGCCTGCCCGCCCATCATGTACAGCTGCAAGTACCTGAACTTCTCCCGCGGCAATTCCGACATGGACCTGCTGGCCAGACGCATCATTCAGGAGCTGGAAGGCTACGAGGGTCACAATCACCTCGAAGAATACGCCGACGCCTCCACCGCCCGCGGCAAGAGCCTGCTCAAGGCCATCTGCCGCAAGATGGGCTTCGATTCGCTCGGCTACCAGTCTCTGGACGGCCTGCTCGAAGCCATCGGCATCGACAGGGAGAAAATCTGCACCTACTGCTGGAACGGCAAAGGATAAACCATGAACAATTCCCATTCCGCTTCCTACGCCGCCGCAGGCGTGAACATCGAGGCAGGGTATGAGGGCGTGCGCCTCATGAAGCGCCACGTCGAACGCACGCTGATTCCCGGCGTGGTCTCCGACCTCGGCGGCTTCGGCGGCCTCTTCGAACCCGACCTTTCCGGCATGGCCCGTCCGGTGTTCGTCTCCGGCACCGACGGCGTGGGCACCAAGCAGCGCATCGCCCAGCTCATGGACAAGCACGACACCGTGGGCATCGACTGCGTGGCCATGTGCGTGAACGACATCGTCTGCTGCGGCGCGAAACCCCTGTTCTTCCTCGACTACATCGCCATCGGCAAGAACGAGCCGGAAAAGGTCGCCACGCTGGTGTCCGGCGTGGCCGAAGGCTGCGTGCAGGCCGGCTGCGCCCTCATCGGCGGCGAAACCGCCGAGCACCCCGGCACCATGGCTCTGGACGACTACGACCTCGCGGGCTTTTCCGTGGGCGTGGTGGACAGGGAAAAGGTCATCAGCCACGCCTCCATGCGTGAAGGCGACGTGATTCTCGCCCTGCCCTCCTCGGGCCTGCACTCCAACGGCTATTCCCTGGTGCGCAAGGTCTTCGACGTGGAGCACGCCGACCTCGGCAAATACTGCGACGAGCTCGGCTCCACCCTCGGCGAGGCCCTGCTCACCCCCACCGTCATCTATGTGAAGCCCGTGCTCGCGGCCATCGCCGCGGCCGCGGTGCACGGCAGAAGCCCCATGACCGGCGGCGGCTTCTACGAGAACATCCCCCGCTGCGTGCCCGACGGCCTTTCGGCCCGCGTGGAAAAGGCCGCCGTGAAGACGCCCGCCATCTTCACCATGCTTCAGCGTGAAGGCGGCATTCCCGAACGTGACATGTTCAACACCTACAACATGGGCGTGGGCATGACGCTCATCGTCTCCCGCGACACGGCGGACAAGGCTCTCGAAGCCCTCAGGGCCGGAGGCTGCGACGCCTACGTTCTCGGCGACATCGCATCCGGCGAAGACAAGGTCGTCCTCGTCTGATGAAAAAAAGCCGCGCCCGCAAAGGCGGGCGCGGCATGGCCGCCTCTTCTGCACATGCGCGGCAAAGACCGCCGCAAAGGAATTCTTAGAATGGTAAGACGCATCTACGTAGAGAAAAAGCCTGCTCTGAGACATGAAGCCGGGGCGCTGCTGCATGAGCTGCGCTCTCTGCTCGGCATCTCTTCCCTTGCCGGTCTGCGGCTCGTCAACCGCTACGACGTGGAAGGACTGGACGAAGAGACCTTCCGCCGCGCCGTGAACACCGTGTTCTCCGAACCGCAGGTGGATAACGCCGGCGACGCCCTTCCCGAAGGCGACTACACCGCCTTCGCCGTGGAATATCTGCCCGGCCAGTTCGACCAGCGGGCCGATTCCGCCGCGCAGTGCATACAGCTCATGACGCAGGGCGAACGCCCCGCCGTGCGCACCGCGCGCGTGTTTCTGCTCTCCGGCGACCTGTCGGAAGGCGATGTGGAAAACATCAAGCGCTACCTCATCAACCCCGTGGAAGCCCGCGAGGCCTCTCTCGACACCGTGGACACCCTGCGCATGGAATACGACGTGCCCACGAGCGTGAGCACGGTTTCCGGCTTCATCTCCATGGACGAGCCCGCCCTCTCCGCCCTGCTCGACTCTCTCGGCCTCGCCATGGACCTCGACGACCTCAAATTTCTTCAGGCCCACTTCCGCGACGAGGAAAAGCGCGACCCCACCATCACGGAAGTGCGCGTGGTCGACACCTACTGGTCCGACCACTGCCGCCACACCACCTTCTCCACGCACATCGATTCGGTGGAGATTCTGGATGAAAAGACCCTCGCAGCCTATAAGCGCTACCTTGACGCGCGCGTCGAAGTTTACGGCGAGGAAAAGGCGGCCGTGCGCCCGCAGACCCTCATGGACATGGCCACCATCGCCGCCAAGACGCTGAAAAAGCGCGGCCTTCTTTCCAACATGGACGAGAGCGAGGAAATCAACGCCTGCTCCATCCACGTCACCGCAACTGTGGACGGCGAGGAAGAAGACTGGCTGCTCATGTTCAAGAACGAAACGCACAACCATCCCACGGAAATCGAGCCCTTCGGCGGCGCGGCCACCTGCATAGGCGGCTGCATCCGCGACCCGCTCTCCGGCCGCGCCTACGTCTATCAGGCCATGCGCGTCACCGGCTGCGGCGACCCGCGCACGCCCGTTTCCGAAACGCTGCCCGGCAAGCTCCCCCAGCGCAAGCTGGCCCAGACGGCCGCGGCGGGCTACTCCTCCTACGGCAACCAGATAGGCCTTGCCACGGGCATGGTGTCGGAAGT
Organism: uncultured Mailhella sp.; assembly: GCA_944322695.1. GTDB lineage: Bacteria > Desulfobacterota > Desulfovibrionia > Desulfovibrionales > Desulfovibrionaceae > Mailhella. The sequence goes on from CALUPQ010000158.1 coordinate 5,736, forward strand.
CTAGCATCAGGGCTACGTGGCCAAGCATCTGGAAGTGGGCGCCGTGGTGGCCGCGGCTCCCGCCGCCAACGTGGTGCGCGAGCGCCCCGCCCCCGGGGACGTGGTCATCCTTCTCGGCGGCCGCACCGGCCGCGACGGCATAGGCGGGGCCACCGGCTCCTCCAAGAGCCACAACAGAAAGTCCCTCGTCACCATGGCCTCGGAAGTGCAGAAGGGCAACGCCCCCGAAGAGCGCAAAATCCAGCGTCTGTTCCGCAACGGCGACGTGACGCGCCTCGTCAAGCGCTGCAACGACTTCGGCGCGGGAGGCGTGTCCGTGGCCATAGGCGAACTCGCCCCCGGCCTTTCCATCAATCTCGACGCCGTGCGCAAGAAGTACGAAGGCCTCGACGGTACGGAACTCGCCATTTCCGAATCCCAGGAACGCATGGCCTGCGTGGTGGCCGCCAAGGACGCCCCCGCCTTCATCGCCGCCGCGGAACGGGAAAACCTGGAAGCCTATCAGGTGGCCGTGGTCACGGAAAGCCCGCGCATGGTCATGCACTGGCAGGGCAGCACCATCGTGAACCTCTCCCGCGCCTTCCTCGACACCAACGGCGCGTCCAAGCACACCCGGGTCGCCGTGGACGCGAAGGACCGCTCCGCCATGGACGCACCGACGGCAACGACCCTGCGCGACATGGCCAGCAGCCTCAAGTGCGCCTCGCGCCGCGGCCTTGCCGAACGCTTCGACTCCACCATCGGCGCAGGCTCCGTGCTCATGCCCTTCGGCGGAGAGCGCCAGCGCACGCCTTCGCAGGTCATGGCCGCGCTGCTGCCCGTGCTGCCCGGCCGTGAAACGAAGGACTGCTCCGTCATGGCCTGGGGCTTCGACGCCGACATGATGAGCATCGACCCCTACGAAGGCGCGTACCGCTCCGTCATCACCTCCGTGGCCAGACTCGTGGCCGCCGGGTGCGATTACCGCCGCGCCTACCTTTCCCTTCAGGAATACTTTGAAAAGCTGCGCGACGAGCCTTCGCGCTGGGGCAAGCCCTTCTCCGCCCTTCTCGGCGCGCTGGACGCCCAGCTCGACCTCGGCGTGGCCGCCATCGGCGGCAAGGACTCCATGTCCGGCTCCTTCCTCGACATGGACGTGCCCCCCACCCTCATCTCCTTTGCCGTGGCTCCCGCCAAGGCCGACGACATCCTCTCTCCCGAATTCAAGGGCGCAGGACACGCGGTATGCCTGATTGCTCCGGAAAAAAGCGACGCCGAATCCGTCCGCGCCGCGTGGAAGGCCTTTGCCGCCCTGCACGCCGAAGGCCGGGTGCTCGCCGCATGGGCCGTTGAGAACAGCGTGGCCGAGGCAATCATGAACATGTCCTTCGGCAACAACGTGGGCTTTGCCGCCTCCGCCGGCATCGACTGGCACAAGCCCATGCCCGGCGCCATCGTCGTGGAACTTGCCGAAGGGAGCGAAGCCGGCCTTGTTCTCGGCCGCAGCACGACGGATGCCGTCATCGCCCTCGGCGGCGACAGCGCGACCGTCGAAGAGCTGCTCGCCCTGAACGAAGCCGTGCTTGAAGATATCTATCCCAACCGCACGCCCGATGACGGACAGCCCGTGCCCGTCGTCACCGCAAACAGGCAGCCCGTGGCCGCGCCCCGCACTGGCGCGGCAAAGCCCCGCGTGGTCATTCCCGTCTTCCCCGGCACCAACTGCGAATACGACAGCGCCCGCGCCGTCATGCGCGCAGGCCTCGAACCGGAAATCGTCGTGCTGCGCAACCAGTCCGCGGCGGAAGTGTCGGAATCGGCCGCGCGCTTTGCCAAGGCCGTACGGGACAGCCACGTCATCTTCGTGCCCGGCGGCTTCTCCGGCGGCGACGAACCCGAAGGCTCCGGCAAGTTCATCACGGCCTTCTTCCGCAACCCCGAAGTGTCCGACGCCACCATGGACCTGCTCAAGCAGCGCGACGGCCTCATGCTCGGCATCTGCAACGGCTTCCAGGCCCTCATCAAGCTCGGCCTCGTGCCCTACGGGGAAATCATCGACACCGACGAAAACTGCCCCACCCTCAGCTTCAACGTCATCGGCCGCCATCAGTCCAAAATAGTGCGGACCCGCGTCTCTTCCTGCCTGTCTCCCTGGCTCTCCCGGGTGCATGAAGGCGACATCGTGTCCGTGCCAGTCTCCCACGGCGAAGGCCGCTTCCTCTGCGACGAGGCGCTCATCCGAAAGCTGGCGGAACAGGGACAGATTGCCACCCAGTACGTGGACCTTTCCGGAAAGCCCACCATGAACGTGGACTTCAACCCCAACGGCTCGGCCTGGGCCATCGAGGGCATCACCTCCCCCGACGGCCGCGTGCTCGGCAAGATGGGCCACTCCGAACGCATAGGCTCCGTCCTGTACAGGAACGTGCCCGGCAACTACGACTTGCACCTCTTCGAGGCCGCCAAGGACTACTTCACCCTGTAAACCGACATGCAACGCCCTCCGGGCCCCGTCCCGCCCTGCCTGAAAGACCCCTTTCAGGCGGGAAGACGGGAGCCGGAGCGCAGATACATCAAGAGGCCCTGCCGTTTCCGAAACCCGGAACGGCGGGGCCTCCCGTCTTTCAAGCCCTTCCGCGGCAGGTGCCTCTCTGCCTCATGAGCAACGCGCCCCAAACGCGACGAAACGCCCCCACAAAACAACGCTCCCTTTCCGCCCTTCCACATCAAACGCCCATGCCGGAGTCTTCCCACAAAACACGAAAACGCTCCTCGCGCTCTTCGCCATGACCGGAACAGACCCGCAAGACCCCTCGCTCAACCGACAAGATGAAGCGCGTCTTCTCCTCCTCAAAAACGCCTCTGCTCTTACCTGCGCCACGTCCTGCCGACGCAGCGCCACTTCATGAGCAACTTCCAGAACGAAAGACGCCCATCTCCAAACACGCTGCCGCCCCATCGGACCAACGCCGCCTTCCCCCTCAAAAAAAAGCCCCTTCTCGCCATGGACGGAAGCCTGAACTTCTCCGCCTTATCGAAAAGAATTCTTCCGCATAACTGTAGCTCCCCCATCTCAGGGGAAAGATGTTCCTCCGCCTCCTCCCTTTTTTCCATGAAAAACACGGCGGACATGACGCTTGTTCGCATCACATCCGCCGTGTTTCATAAAACGGCATTCCCCTTGTCAAAACGTTTTGAAAAGGAGGATGGGGGGCACGGGGGGAAGGAGGGAAGACTTTTTCAAAAGTCTTCCCTCCTTCCCCCGGACAC
>CALUPQ010000159.1 GCA_944322695.1 uncultured Mailhella sp.
GGACGGATGAAATAGCGTTGAACAATACGCGATGCTTCGCGGATACCGTTGTTGAAGCGGACATCTCATGGGAGGTGTCCGCTTCGTTTTTTCGTGGACGACTGGAAAGGTGAACCTTTTTTGATGACTTAGGCTGGACGCGCTTTTGGCAAAAAAAGCCCCGCTCTGGAAAAGAGCGGGGCCGTGATGAGGCTTGTTTAGTTTTTGCCTTCCATTTCCAGGCGGTACTGCGCCACGTCCTCAACCGTGGCCAGAGGCATGTTGTGCGCCCGGGCAAAGGCCGCCACTTCGGGCAGACGGGCCATGGTGCCGTTTTCAAGAGTAAGTTCGCACAGTACTCCGGCGGGAGTGAAGCCGGCCATGCGGCAAAGGTCCACGGTGACTTCGGTATGTCCGCGGCGTTCGAGTACGCCGTTGGGACGGGCGCGAAGCGGGAACACGTGGCCGGGACGATGCAGGTCGCTCGGTTTCGCACCGGGAGCGATGGCGGCTTTCACAGTGGTGACGCGGTCGGCGGCGGAAACGCCGGTGGTCACGCCTTCTGCGGCTTCGATGGTGACGGTGAAGGCCGTATGGTTCTTGTTGGTATTGTTCTGCACCATGGGCGGCAGGTCGAGCTCGTTCGCCTTTTCGTCGGTAAGGCAGAGGCAGACGATGCCGCTGCATTCGCGGATGAGCAGAGCCATCTGTTCGGGTGTGAGAGTTTCGGCGGCGTAGATGAGGTCGCCTTCGTTTTCGCGGTCTTCATCGTCGACGATGAGGACGCCGTTCCCCTGCTTGAGGGAGGCGATGGCGCGTTCTACACGTTCACGGGGGGTACCGAAGGCTTCCAGGATGGAAAGCTGACGCATGACAAACTCCTTTTGGAGAATATCCGGCATCAGGGCGGCATAAGGCACTGTGAGAGAGGAGAGGGGGGCGCTCCGCAGAAGGAGGCAAGCGTTCCATTCTCTTTCGTCCGGACTGTTACCGTCGGCCCCGGATTTTCACCGGGTCTGCGACCTTTCCCATGAAAAGCCGCCCGCGGGCTTCCGGACCTTGCCGGATCACCGCCGGTGGGGACTTTCACCCCGCCCTGAGAAGTATGTGTTATTTTTAATACGTTCCGGCGTGCTGTCAAGAGCGGATGCGTTTTTTTACGTAATTCCGGCTTTTCTTTTTAGAATATCCGGAAGAGAGAAGAAAAGAGTTTTTTCATGGGCTCTGGACGTGTCGGGCAATTTTGCCTTCCGGTGACGGAGGCGAGGTGCTTGTCTTTTGTCGGGGGGGGGGGGACTCGGGGGGGGGACTCGGCCCGGCATGGAGGCATTTTTTGGGGAAGGGGCGATGATGGAGGTTTCGAGGAAAAGAGCGGAGGGGGCGGAGGTAAGTTCTTCAGGAAGGCTTCGGTATGCGTTCCTCCGCACCGTGGCATGGGATAGGCGGCGATGCGGTGGCGGAAATGGCGTTGCATGAGGGCGGAATGCCGCCCTGCGGAAAGACGGAGGCTAGTTTGAGGGCGGGAAAAGGTGAGGGGAGCGAGGTCGGGGATTTTCGCAGGGCTCTCCCTTCGCCGTTGACAGACTTGCCCAAGCCTGAGAGAATGATAGCTTGCCCATGTTTCGCCTCCTCGGCAGGGCAGAGATTTTTACCATTCAGCGCCGCTACCGGCAGGAGCAATACAGAGATGACCATTGACGAACAGGTGAAGATTATACGTCGCGGCATTGTGGACCTTGTGAGCGAAGAAGACCTTCGCAAGAAGCTGGCCCGCGACAAGCCCTTGAACATCAAGGTCGGATTCGACCCCACCGCTCCCGACCTGCATCTCGGGCACACCGTGGTCATTCATAAGATGCGCCAGTTCCAGGAGCTGGGCCATAACGTCACGTTTCTTATCGGTGACTTCACCGGCCGCATAGGCGACCCGTCCGGCAAGTCCAAGACCCGTCCTCCCCTTACTGAGGACGAGGTGAAGGCCAATGCCGAGACCTACAAGGAACAGGTCTTCAAGATTCTCGACCCGGAAAAGACCACCGTGGCCTTCAACTCCGAATGGGGCGACAAGCTCACCCCTGCCGATTTTCTGCGTCTCATGTCCAACTGCACCGTGGCCCGCATGATGGAGCGCGACGACTTTGCCAAGCGCTACCGCGAGAATTCGCCCATCGCCATACATGAATTCATGTATCCGCTGCTTCAGGCCTACGATTCCGTCATGCTGCGCACCGACGTGGAAATGGGCGGCACCGACCAGATATTCAACCTGCTCATGGGACGCACCCTGCAGGGACACTACGGGCTTGAGGCCCAGTGCGCGCTGACCATGCCTCTGCTTGTGGGGCTGGACGGCGAGCGCAAGATGTCCAAGTCCTACGGCAACTACATCGGCGTGATGGAATCGCCTTCCGACCAGTTCGGCAAGGCCATGTCCATTTCCGACGAGCTCATGTGGAACTGGTACGAGCTCATTTCCGTGAAGTCTCTGGAAGAGATTGCCGACATGAAGGCCCGTGTGGAAGCCGGTTCCCTGCATCCCAAGCTGGTCAAGGAAGAGCTGGCCATGGAAATCGTGGCCCGCTATCACGGGGCGGAGGCCGCCGCGGCTGCACGCGAGGGCTTCAACAACGTGTTCCGCAAGGGCGGCATTCCCGAAGACGCCATCACCTGGAGCGTGAACTCCGCCGAGGACGACTGTTCTCCCGTGGCCATTCTTGCCGCCACCGGTCTTGTGCCCTCCCGCGGCGAGGCCAAGCGCAAGATTGCCGCCGGCTCCCTCAAGGTGAACGGCGAAAAGCTGACCGACGGCCTGACCGCGCTGCCTGCCGGAGAATACACGCTCCGTTACGGCAAGAAGGGCTTCGTGGTCCTTACCGTGAAGTAACGCCATGAAGGATATCAAGCCGGAACCTTTCGGTCGCTGTGCCGAAACGCGCTGCCCGGGGCGCTGTCCCTATCGAGATGAGGCCCTCATGACTCCCGAAGGGCGTGCCGCGCTGCTTGACGGCGTGCGCCCTGCCGAGGGCCAGCCTTGGCCTGCCAAAGTGGTGCACGTCCTGTGCCAGCCTGAGGAAAAGATGGTGGACGTGCCCCGCGTCAAGGCCAAGAACGTGGGCATCCTGCTGAAAACGCTGGGACTTCGCCAGGGAACGGCCATCGTTGCCTGCGGCGATACCCTGCTGACGCCGGATACGCCCCTGTACCCCAATCAGCACGTTCTTGTGAGAACGGTGATGAGCAGCGGCTAAGAAGGCCGCCATGCCTTTTTCTTAAATAAAGAAGAGAATAATTTTTCTCTGCTTGTTATTTCGGCCTGCCTCGGGATTCATTCCGGGGCAGGCCTTTTATGTTGTGGCGCGTAGCTTTGCCGAGTGTTCCTGTCGCGTTCCGACTCTTGCCGCAAGCGTGAGCAAAAGGGGGAAGATTGGCCGGCGACGAACTCTCCTGTCCCGGGGAGAACCGAAGGGAAGCTGCGGGTGCAGGCTCAGGGGATTTTCGGGCGGCTCCTCTCGTCCATGGGGAGGGCGCGCTTAAAGGCACGCAGGACGGAAGCCGTTGCCGCACTTTTGCCGGATGGCCGCATTGGCCGAAGGAACACGGGCGACAGAGTTCATGCCGACTGACGAGAGGGGAACCAGGGCCGCTCCGGCAAGCTGGAGGCATGATGTTTTTCCTCAGCTCCCCGGGGAACCTGCATGAATCATGGTCTTTTCACGGTATCCGGCATAGGCTTTTGCCAGGCGATGTAAGAGAATTCGGGAGGGCGTGGGCTCCCCGGCGGGGCGTGCCGGACGAGCTTCGCCCGCGCCTTGTCGGAGAAGACACGGAAAATTAGGAATGATTCCCCCCTTGACTGCCTGCCGGGCGTGCTTATTTCAATGTCGATGCAGGAACATGATGCATCACAGGAGAATATGATATGGGTGTGGCTTACAAGGATTATTACAAGTTGCTGGGCGTTGAGCGCTCGGCATCGAAAGACGAAATCGCCAAGGCGTACAAGAAGCTCGCCCGCAAGTATCATCCCGACCTGAACCCCGGCGACAAGAGCGCCGAGGAAAAGTTCAAGGACATCAATGAAGCCTACGAGGTGCTCAAGGACGAGGAAAAGCGTCGGATGTACGACCAGCTTGGCCCCAACTGGAAGGATGGCCAGCAGTTCACCGGCGGCCCGGGCTTTGAGAACTTCAACTTCCATTTCAACGGGACGCAGGGCGGCTTCGGCGGCGTGAACAGCGACTTTTTCGAGGCGCTGTTCGGCCAGATGGGGCGCGGCGGTTTCGGCGGACAGGCCGATGACTTTTCTTCGTTCGGCGGAAGTTACGGCAGACGGTCCCGGCGAGGTTCCGATGTGGAGGCCGAAATCGAGATATCTCTCGAAGAGGCGCGTAAAGGAGGTTCCAGGCAGGTGACGCTCTCCAACGGGGGAGTGTCGAGCAACCTTCAGATAACCATTCCCGCCGGCATACGTGACGGCGGAAAGCTGCGGCTGCGCGGCAAGGGCAATCCCGGCAATCCTGCCGGCGACTTGTACCTCACCGTGCGTTATGCCAAGCACCCCGTTTTCCGGGTGGATGGTCTGGATGTGACCTGCGACGTGACGCTGCAGCCGTGGGAAGCTGTGTTTGGAGCGAAGAAGCGTGTGCCCACGCTGGACGGCGAGGTGGAAATGAATATTCCCGCCGGAAGCTCCAGCGGACGCAGACTGCGCATCCGCGGCCGTGGACTCGGTCCGGCCGAGAGCCGCGGCGACGAATACGTGAACGTGGCCATCAGCGTTCCGAAGCCGGATGACCTGAACGAAGAGCAGCTGAAACTGTGGAAGGCTCTTGCCGCCCAGAAGTAGGCGCCCGAGTGATATTCGAGGTGGGATATGGCGATTAAAACAGTCACCGCGTGTTCTCCCGCAGCCTCGGCACTGGTTGCCTGGACCGAGTTTCTGGACCAGACGGGCACGCCCGAGGAACGGGTGAGAGAACTCATGGAGCTTGGCTGGCTGGAGCCGGCGGGCCGTGCGACCCATGCCGTGTTTTTCCGCCGCTCCGACATTTACCGCACCAGAAAACTCACGCGACTTTGTGAGGATTTCGAGATGCCCTGCGTGGCGGGTACCATCATTGTGGACCTTCTGGAACGCATCGCAGAGCTTGAAACGCGCCTGAGGGAACTGGAACGCCGATAGTTGCGTTCGCGCGGTTTTTCCCGGGATATTCCCGGTTTCATGCAGACAGAAAAATTTTGCACGGCACGGTCTGACCTGTGCCGGGTTCTGAAGTGCGGGCTTTGAACGCCGAAAAGTGTGATGCCCGCAGGGAGGATAGTTATTATGGATATGAACAGACTGACCATGAAAGCGCAGGAGGCGCTGGGCGAAGCTCAGAATCTTGCGCTCATGCGCAATCATCAGGAGGTGGATGTCGAGCACCTCGCTCTGGCGCTGCTGCGTCAGAAGGACGGGCTTGTGCCCGGCATTCTCGGCCGTATGGACGTAAGAGCCGAAGTCGTTGCGGCGGAACTTGAGCAGGCGCTGGACAAAAAGCCCTCCGTCACCGGTTCCGGCGTGGACCAGCAGGCCATACGCATTACCCAGCGCCTGGCCCGTGCGCTTGCGCAGGCGGAAGAGCTGGCCCGCCGTCTTAAAGATGAATACGTCAGCGTGGAGCACATTTTCGCTCAGCTCATCGAAGCGGGCGGAGCCATGGGCGACATCTGCCGCAAGAACGGCATCGACCTCGAGAAGTTCCTGCGCGCCACCGCCGAAGTGCGCGGTGGTCAGCGTGTGACTTCCGCCAGCCCCGAAGACACCTATGAGGCGCTGACCAAGTACGGACGTGACCTTGTGGAGGACGCTGGCAAGGGCAAGCTCGACCCCGTCATCGGCAGAGACCAGGAAATCCGCCGGACCATCCGCATCCTGTCCCGCCGCACCAAGAACAACCCGGTGCTCATCGGCGAGGCCGGCGTGGGCAAGACGGCTATTGTGGAAGGTCTTGCGCATCGTATAGTGAAAGGCGACGTGCCCGAAGGGCTCAGAAACAAGAAGCTCATCGCGCTGGACATGGGCGCGCTCATTGCCGGTGCGAAGTACCGCGGTGAGTTTGAGGAACGCCTGAAGGCCGTGCTCAACGAAGTGCAGAAGGCCGAGGGCCGCATCATCCTGTTCATCGATGAGCTGCATACCATCGTGGGCGCGGGCAAGACCGACGGCGCCATGGACGCAAGCAACCTGCTCAAGCCCATGCTGGCCAGAGGCGAGCTGCACTGCATAGGCGCGACCACCATAGACGAGTACCGCAAGTACATCGAAAAGGACCCGGCTCTGGAGCGCCGCTTCCAGCCCGTCCTGGTGGAAGAACCCAATACCGAGGATGCCATCTCCATTCTGCGTGGTCTCAAGGAGCGGTTCGAAGTGCATCACGGCGTGCGCATCAGCGACTCCGCCATCGTGGAGTCGGTGATACTGTCGCAGCGCTATATTTCCGACAGACAGCTGCCGGACAAGGCCATCGACATCATCGACGAGGCGGCGGCCATGATTCGTACGGAAATCGACTCCCTGCCTTCGGAGCTCGATGAAATCAACCGTAAGGTCATGCAGCTGGAAATCGAACGCGAGGCCCTGCGCCGTGAAACCGACGACGCCTCCCGTGAGAGACTGCAGAAGCTGGAAAACGAGCTGGCGGACTTGCGCGGCACGCAGGAGACGCTCCGCAGCCGCTGGGAAACGGAAAAGAGCGCCATCAACGGCGTGCGCGAACTCAAGGAAAAGATTGAGCAGACCCGCCATCAGATAGAAGAGGCCGAACGCTCCTATGATTTGGCCAAGGCTTCGCAGCTCAAGTACGCCACGCTTCCCGAGCTTGAAAAGAAGCTGAAGGAAACGGAAGAGAAGGCTGCCGCGGTGAGCGAAGGCAAGGAAAACCGTCTTCTCCGCGAGGAAGTGGGCCCCGACGACGTGGCCGACATCGTGGCGCGCTGGACGGGTATCCCCGTGACGAGACTTCTGCAGTCGGAACGCGAAAAGCTCCTTGAGCTGCCCGCCCGCCTGCATGAGAGAGTCATAGGGCAGGACGAGGCCGTGCAGGCCGTGTCGGACGCGGTGCTCCGTGCCCGCGCCGGTCTTTCCGACCCGAATCGTCCTCTTGGCTCCTTCATCTTCCTCGGTCCCACCGGCGTGGGCAAGACGGAGCTGTGCAAGACGCTGGCCGAAGCCCTGTTCGATACCGAGGACAACATGGTCCGTCTCGACATGAGCGAATACATGGAAAAATTCTCGGTTTCCCGCCTCATCGGTTCGCCGCCAGGATACGTGGGTTATGAGGAAGGCGGTCAGCTCACCGAGGCCGTGCGCCGCAAGCCTTACAGCGTGGTGCTCTTCGATGAGGTGGAAAAGGCGCACCCGGATGTGTTCAACACGCTCCTGCAGCTTCTGGACGACGGTCGTCTGACCGACAGCCAGGGACGCACCGTGGACTTCCGCAATACCATCATCATCATGACGTCCAACATCGGT
>CALUPQ010000160.1 GCA_944322695.1 uncultured Mailhella sp.
AGGAGCGCGGCGGCGAGCTTCTGCGCACCAAGGTGGGCGACCGCTACGTCATCGAGGCCATGCGCCGTCACAACGCCATGCTCGGCGGCGAACAGTCCGGCCATCTCATCTTCCGCGAGTACGGCACCACGGGCGACGGCCTTCTGGCCGCCCTGCAGATTCTGCGCATCATGCGCGAATCGGGCCGCCCCCTTTCCGAACTGGCCGACAGGCTCAAGCTCTTCCCGCAGAAGCTCGTCAACGTGGCCATCTCCCGCAAGACGCCCTTTGAAAAGTGCGAAAAGCTCATGGCGGTCAAGAAGGAGGTCGAGGAGAAGCTCGGCTCCAACGGCCGCGTGCTGCTGCGCTATTCCGGAACGGAAAACCTCTGTCGCGTCATGGTGGAGGGAAAAGACGAGGACTTCGTCCGCCGCGCCGCACGAATGCTGGCCGAAGCGGCCGAAGCGGAACTGCGCTGACATCGTGTCCGGCGCGGGAATGGCCGCGCCGCGCCCTTCTCGCCCGGTTCACCCGAAACTCCACCAGGGGACATTATGGCTTTCGAAATACGGCAACAATTCAAACTAAGCCAGCAGCTCCACATGACGCCCATGCTCAAGCAGGCCATTTCCCTGCTGCTGTTTTCCCGTCAGGAACTTGTGGAAGCCGTGCAGCGCGAGCTGCTGGAAAACCCTTTTCTTGAGGAACGCGAAGCGGAAGGCAGTCCCGTCGCCGGCGACATGGAGCAGGACAAGCGCCATTCGGAGCAGGACAGCCCCTGGCCTCAGGAGGAAGTCGCCCGAAGCGCCGAATGGGAGGAATATCTCGGAGAATTTTCCAGTCAGTCGCGCATAGCCCAGCAGGAATACGAGGCCGCCGAACAGGACGGCAATCCGCTGGAGGCCTGCCATGCCGCAGAACCCACGCTGGAAGCGCACCTCATGGCCCAGCTTCTGCTCTCAAGGCTGAGCGAGCGGCAGAAGTCCATCGGCGAATGCATCATCGGCAACCTCGACGAAACGGGCTATCTCACCGCCACGGACGAGGAAATCGCCGCCCTTGCGGGCGTCGAGGCGGCGGAAGTCGCCCCGGTGCTTTCCGTCGTGCAGAACTTCGACCCCGTGGGCGTGGCCGCGCGCTCCCTTTCCGAATGTCTGCTCATACAGATGCGCGCCGAGCACTACGACCGCGACCCCATCCTCGTGAGTCTCGTGCGCGACCACCTGGAGGATTTGGAAAAGCAGCGCTATAAGCCGCTGCTGCGCCAGTTCCGCATCGACCTCGAAACCCTCAAGGACTACATACGCATCATCCAGAGCCTTGAGCCGAGACCCGGCGGCAGCCTCGGCAGCGGCGCGCCCTGCCATGTGAGTCCGGACATTTTCGTGCGCAAGGTGAACGGGGAGTTCGTCATTCTCATGAACGACGAGGACTTGCCCCACCTTCAGCTTTCCCCTCTGTCCGAAGAGCTTTCCGGGCAGAACCGCTCCAGCGAGGAAAAGGACTACATGAACGACCGCCTGCGCTCGGCGGTATGGATTATCCGCAGTCTCGAAGAGCGGCAGCGCACCCTCTATCAGGTCATGGAAAGCATCGTGAAGCATCAGCACGACTTCTTCGAGTACGGCGTCTACAAGCTCAAGCCCCTGGTGCTCAAGGACATCGCCGAAGACATAGGACGCAGCGAATCGAGCATAAGCCGCATCACCACCAACAAGTACGTGGGCACGCCCCACGGCACCTTCGAGCTCAAGTACTTCTTCAACAGCGCCCTGACCTCCCGCGACGGAAGCCAGGTCGGCTCGGAAAGCGTGAAGGCCCGCATCCGCGCCCTCATCGAAGGCGAAGACTCCGCCCATCCCCTGTCCGACGAGGAAATCAGCGCAAGGCTGCACGACGGGCTCGGCGTGAACATCGCCCGCCGCACCGTGGCCAAGTACCGCGAGGAACTCGGCCTGCCCTCCTCCTCCCGCAGAAAGAAGCATCTGTAAGCGGCTTTGCCGGACATCTTCCGGGCGGCGCGGCACATCTGTGCCCTGCCGCCTTTTTCTTTGCCCGACCCTGCGCCCCGCCGCCTCCGGAACGCGGGAAACGTCAGCCGGGCCTCTTTCAGGCGTGCGCCTCCCTTTTTCTTCCCGACGCCGCGAGCCTTCCCCTGATGTGCGGAGGAACCCGTTTCAGCCGCCGCGCCCAAGGAAGGACTCCCGTGCAAAGCGCCCCCGCAGACGGCCATTCCTCCCATGAGCCTGAAGAACCGGGCTGGCAGGGGTGAACGCGTGTCTGAGGAACCGGAGGGGACGACAAGACTTGATTCTCGTCGTCACTCTTCCCGCGCACCTGTGGGACCTGAGTCTTGCTGACTCTGTGGACGAAGAGAAAAAGGGAGTCCTCCCACGCTCCTGCGGGGCCGGGAACAGTGACCTCAACCAACCATGGAGACGCGACCTTCCTCTCACGAGCCTGAAGAACCGGGGACTGGACGCCATTCTGGTAAAAGCACGGGAGCATCCCCCGTGCCGAGGCGCCGCGCCATTCTGACCATGTCCGCCGAGCTTGCCAAGGTGCACCCCCGCGTGTCTGAGGCGCCGTCAAAGCATCCGGACATACCGTGTGCAGAGCCGGCGCGTCCCCGTTCGCTTGCGGGCCGGGGCATCTCTGAACTGTTCTGCAGCCGTGCAGGCTCGTCCTCGGAACGAATGAGGAACCGGGCTGGCAGAGGTGAACGCGTGACTGAGGAACCGGAGGGGACGACAAGACTTGATTCTCGTCGTCACTCTTCCCGCGCTCCTGCGGGACCTGAGTCTGCCCTCCCCGGCAGCGACACGGAACGCCAAACTGCGGACGGCGACGCCCCGCTGCCTCCTGAGAGCAAGCGTGCCCCTGACCTCCGCCCGTAAAAATCCTGCCTTGCGCGCATGAACCGCCTTTTCGCCGCTCTTGCTCCCCCTCACGTTCCATGAAACGCACGCTCCCTCGCGAAAGGGGGAAGATATTTTCCACAATTTTCCCATTGTGTAAACACAAAAATGGAAAAAACCGGTTTTTCCTCAGGCTCCGCAAAAAATATCAAAAACCCATATTTTCCCTAAGTATGCACACAAAAACAACATCCATCGGACTTTACGGGCGGACGAACGCGGCGGATGACATATTTCCGTCCCTTCACGATTGCACATAATCGTAAGTTTTTGTACTATTCCCCCATCTGTTTCACATGACCCTGTGTCCTGTTACCCGGAGGATTGTTATGAAGCTTTCCCGTGTGTTCGCCTCTGTGGCCATGGCCGCCATGGCCTGCGGCCTCGCCTTCCCCGCCATGGCCGCCGAGCCCGTCAAAATCGGCGTGTATCTGCCCCTCACCGGTCAGAACGCCTTCGGCGGTCAGCTCGAGCTTGACGGCATCAAACTCGCCCAGCAGGCAAAACCCCAAGTGCTCGGCCGTGACGTCGAGCTGGTCGTCGTGGACAACAAGTCCGACAAGGTGGAAGCGGCCAACGCCGTGAAGCGCCTTGTGGAGCGCGACAACGTTTCCGCCTACATCGGCACCTACGGCTCCTCCCTGGCCATGGCCGGCGGCGAAGTCGGCGAAAAGGCCAAGGTTCCCGGCGTGGGCACCTCCTGCACCAATCCTCTCGTGACCCAGGGCAAGAAATACTACTTCCGCGCCTGCTTCATCGACCCCTATCAGGGCGCTGCCGCCGCCTCCTACGCCTACAAGACCCTCGGCATGAAGAAGGCCGCCATTCTCATGGACGTGGCCAACGACTATTCCGTGGGCCTGTGCAACTTCTTCAAGCGCTCCTATAAGAAGCTCGGCGGCGAAATCGTGGCCGACATGAAGTACAACTCCGGCGACCAGGACTTCACCGCCCAGCTCACCGAAATCATCAATCAGAAGCCCGACATCGTGTTCATGCCCGCCTACTTCGCCGAAGGCGCCATCATCATGAAGCAGGCCCGCGAACTCGGCGGCACCTTCGTCATGATGGGCGCGGACGCCATGGACAACCCCGACACCCTGAAAATCGGCGGCAAGGCCGTGGAAGGCTTCCTGCACACCACCTTCCCCTATGACGTCAACATGCCCAACATGAGCGACGCCGCCAAGGCCTTCACCGCCGAATGGAAGGCCGCCTATCCCGACAAGGACCCCAACGTGAACTCCGCTCTCGGGTACGTGTGCTACAACCTCATTCTCGACGCCATCACCCGCGCCGGTTCCGCCGACCCCGAAGCCATCACCAAGGCTCTCGCCGAAACCAAGAACTTCGCCACCCCGCTCGGCAACCTGTCCATCAACGCCACCCACGACGCCGAACTGCCCGTGGGCATCATCCAGTACAAGGACGGCAAGCGCACCTACATCGGCGAAGCCATTGCCGAATAATCACCTCCGGGCCGGGGCCCGTCCCCGGCCCGTGCCTCATGCGCCGGTTCCTGCGGCCGACGCTTTCCGAAACATGCACAAGGACGCGCCGCCTGTGCGCCGTGCCGGTTCTCCGGCCTGCGCAGGGCGGCATGTCGCAAAACGCCCGCACCTTTTACCCCCGGCCGGGACGAGCCAGCCGTCCCACGTTCCGCCACCGGCCGAAAAGGGTTCCCCATGAGTCTGGAATTATTCCTCCAACACTTTTTCAACGCGCTGACGCTGGGCTCGCTCTACGGCCTCATCGCCATCGGTTACACCATGGTGTACGGCATTCTGCGCCTCATCAACTTTGCCCACGGCGACATCCTCATGCTCGGCGCCTACTTCGTCTTCTACGGCACCACGCTCTTCTGTCTGCCCTGGCCCGTGGCCGTGGTGGTGGCCATCCTGGGTTCCGCCGGTCTCGGCGTGCTCATGGACAAAATCGCCTACCGGCCCCTGCGTGACGCGCCGCGCATTTCCGCGCTCATCAGCGCCATTGCCGTATCCTTCTTCCTGGAAAGCCTCGCCGTGGTGGTCTTCACGGGCCTTCCCCGTCCCGTGCACCAGCCCGAATGGCTCGTGAGCATCATCACCATAGGCGGCGCGCGCCTCATGCCCCTCACCCTGCTCGTGCCCGGCGTGACGGCCATTCTGGTGGCGGCGCTTCTCTACGTCGTCTATCACACCAAGCCCGGCCTCGCCATGCAGGCCATTTCCAAGGACATCGAAACCACGCGCATGCTCGGCGTGTCCGTGGACAAAATCATAGCCCTCGCCTTCGCCATCGGCTCCGCGCTGGCCGCGGCCTCGGGCATCATGTGGGCACTGCGCTACCCGCAAATCAACCCCTACATGGGCGTCTTCCCCGGCTTCAAGGCCTTCATCGCCGCGGTGTTCGGGGGCATCGGCTCCATTCAGGGCGCGGTTATCGGCGGGCTCATGCTCGGCTTCATCGAAATCATGGCCGTCGCCTTCTTCCCGGAACTTTCCGGCTACCGCGACGCCTTCGCCTTCATTCTGCTGGTCGTTGTCCTTCTGGTGAAGCCCACCGGCCTGTTCGGTGAAAAACAGAAGGAGAAAATCTGATGACGGCATCAAGAGAAAACTCCTCAAGCTTCCGCAATCACACGCTTACCGTTCTGGCCATCGTCCTGCTCTTCCTCTTCCTCTGGTGGGCGGACGGCAGCATGGCCGAAGACCTCGGCCTCTCCTTCCTGCCCGAAGGCCTCAACGGCTATGAAGTGCAGATTCTCAACCTCGTGGCCGTGTACGGCATTCTCGCCATATCCCTGAACATCATCTACGGCTTCACCGGCATGTTCTCCCTGGGCCATGCCGGCTTCATGGCCATAGGCGCCTACGTTTCCGCCCTGTGCGTGCTCACGCCCGACCAGAAGGAAATGATGTGGATTATCGACGAAATCCTGCCCTCGCTGGCCGCCCTGCACACGCCCTTCTGGTTCTCCGTCATCCTCGGCGGTCTCGTGGCCACGGTGTTCGCCCTCCTCATCGGCATTCCGGTGCTCAGGCTCGGCGGCGACTACCTCGGCATCGCCACGCTGGGCTTTTCGGAAATCATCCGCGTGCTCATCGTGAACGCCACGCCCATCACCAACGGCTCCCTCGGCATCAAGGGCATTCCCTGCCACACCGACCTGTTCACCAGCTTCATCTGGCTGCTCGTGGTGGTGTTCTGCACGGTGAGACTGCTTTCCAGCAACTTCGGCAACGTGCTCAAAGCCGTGCGCGACGACGAAATCGCCGCGCAGGTCATGGGCATCAACGTGTTCCACACCAAGCTCTTCTCCTTCTGCCTCGGCGCCTTTCTCGCCGGCGTGGGCGGCGCGCTGCTCGGCAACCTTCTCACCACCATCGACCCCAAGATGTTCACCTTCCTGCTCACCTACAACATCCTCATGATTGTGGTGGCGGGCGGCCTCGGCTCCATCTCCGGCAGCATCATAGGCAGCGTCATCATCACGGTGCTGCTCGAATGGCTGCGCGTGGTGGAGGAGCCCCTCAATCTCGGCTTCGTGGAAATCCCCGGCATACCCGGCATGCGCATGGTGGTCTTCTCTGTGTGCCTGCTCGTCATCATCCTGTACCGTCGTGAAGGCATCATGGGCATGCGGGAAATCACCTGGGACGGCATAGCGGCCTTCCTTTCCCGCTTCGGCCGCAAGAAGGAGAACAGGGCATGAGCCGGAAGAACATCGTCGAACTGAGAAACGTCACCATGCGCTTCGGCGGCGTCACCGCCGTGAGCGAACTTACCATGGACATTCCCGAAGGCAGCATCGTGGGCCTCATCGGTCCCAACGGCGCGGGCAAGACCACGGTGTTCAACGTCATCACCGGCTTCTACCGCCCCACCGAAGGCGAAGTGGTCTTCGCAGGCCGGGGCATCACCGGCATGGACCCGCACCGCATCTGCTCCCTCGGCATGGCCAGAACCTTCCAGAACATCCGCCTGTTCTACAACGAGACCGCGCTCGAAAACGTCATGATAGGCCGCCACGTGCGCCGCAGCGGACACTGGTGGGGCGCTGTGCTCGGGCTTCCCGGCACGGTGCGCGAAGAGCGGAACATCCGCGAAAGCGCAAGGCAGCTTCTTGAGCGCATCGGCCTTGACGCCTACGCCGACGAAACGGCCTCCTCCCTGCCCTACGGCGCGCAAAGACGCCTCGAAATCGCCCGCGCGCTCGCCACGGAGCCGAAATTCCTGCTGCTGGACGAGCCCGCCGCCGGCATGAACCCGCAGGAAAGTCTGGAACTTATGAACTTCATCCGGCAGATACGCGACGAATTCCACCTCACCATCCTGCTCATCGAGCACGACATGAAGGTGGTCATGGGCGTGTGCGAACATATCTGGGTGCTGGAATACGGCAAGCTCATCGCCGAAGGCAATGCCGACGCCATCCGTTCCAACCCGCGCGTCATCGAAGCCTACCTCGGCGAGGATGTGAACAATGTTGCAGATTAAAGACCTTCATGTGCATTACGGCGGCATTCACGCCGTCAAGGGCGTGTCCCTTTCCATTCCCCGCGGCAGCGTGGTCACGCTCATCGGCGCCAACGGCGCGGGCAAGAGCAGCATCATCCGCTCCATCGCAGGCCTCGTGAAAGGCGCGAAGGGCGAAATTCTGCTCACCAGAAACGAAGGCGACAAGCCTCTGAACCTGCTGGGCCTGCCCGCCGAAAACATGGTGAGAAACGGCGTGGCCCTGAGCCCCGAAGGACGCCGCATCCTGCCCCACCTCACCGTGGCCGAAAACCTCACCCTCGGCGCGTGGTGCCGCAAGGATGAAGACGGCATCGCCCGCGACAGGGAACTGGTGTACGACATGTTCCCCCGCCTCCGGGAACGGAGCTGGCAGAAGGGCGGTACCCTTTCCGGCGGCGAACAGCAGATGCTCGCCGTGGGCCGCGCCCTCATGAGCCGTCCCGACCTCGTCATGCTGGACGAGCCCTCCCTCGGGCTTGCGCCTCTGCTGGTGCGGGAAATATTCGACATCATCCGCCGCATCAATGAAAACGGCAAAACCGTGCTCCTTGTGGAGCAGAACGCCTACGCCGCCCTTTCCATCGCCGACTACGCCTACATTCTCGAAGTCGGCTCCGTGGTTCTGGAAGGCCCGGGCAAGGAAATGCTGAAGAACCCCAAGGTCCGCGCAGCCTACCTCGGCGGATAGCTGAAAGGCGGAAACTGGCGGACATTCGCGCGCCGGGGCAAGGCTCGAGCTTCTCCCAAAACGCCGCTCCCCTGCCCTTTCCGCCACGCAAAACATCTCAGGGACACGCCCCTTGCGGGCGTGTCCTTTTTTAATGACGCAGCGCCTTGATGATGGAGACTGTTCGGGAATCGAGAGAGACGACGTGCGGCGGGAAAGAACAGGACCGCCCCATGCCGGGGAAGCGGCGCAGACAACGCCAAGGCCGATAGGCCGGACAGGGCCCCGCCTTAGCCGCTCAGCAAAAACTGCGGCACGAGAAAGTCGCCTCTCTTCCGCCGCCGCTTCTTCGAAAAGAGTCCCGCCCGCACGGCGCATGCAAAAACAGGGCCTCCGCCTTTTGCCACGCTCTTATCCGATGGCGGAAGGAAAAAGCCCCGACAGGCTGAGCGTTGCAGACGAACGGGAACAGACGTGCTGGCCGGACAGGGCCCCGCCTTAGCCGCTCAGAAAAAACTGCGGCATGAGAAAGTCGCCTCTCTTCCGCCGCTCTGCAGAGAAGAACGGTTCCCTCAGAAAAGACGCACGAAAAGGCACGGGGCCCGCGCTGAAAAGTGCGGGCCCCGTCGGCGGAACGCTACGTCAGATAAATGCCGACGGTCTGCCCCTCTCCGGCGGGCTCTTCGAAAAGCTCCTTCATTTCCGACACGTGATGCCAGACGTACTCGAAAAAGTCCTCTTCGTCGTCATCTTCCGTCACGGGATAAATCTCGTTTTCCAGCATGTCCTCCACGTGGAAGCGCTCCCTGAAGTCCTCTTCGGAAAGCGCATTCAGCGCGGCGGAAAGGTCCCTGACGTCTCCCGGTTCGATGAGCATGGCGGAAAACTCGTCCCCGTCCTCTTCGCGGAGCTTGTTGCCGCTCAGGACAAGACGGCTGAAAATGTTGTCCTCGTCCCCGCCGAAGGCCGTTCCGTTCAGTGCGAACTGTATGGCGTGCCATGCGTTGTCCACGGCCAGAATGGCGTCTGCCAGGGTTTTGTCATAGACGAAGTCCGTCAGTTCATGCTTGCCGCTGCGGATGTCTTCTACGGTACTTTCGCTCGTTCTGAAGTAGTTTCCCGCCGTTGCCATTCGTACTTTCTCCTTTCTTACCACGGCAATATGCATGAACGGCCGCCTGTTGCGGCCCTCCCGTTCATGCCGCGCCCGCCGCACGCGGGCTTTCCGGGGAACGGGGCGCAAGTCGCAGTGCATGCGGAGCCTGTTGCATCCGCCCTTTCCCCTATGCTGACAATAGAGCATTTCCGTATCTATCCGTCAATGCCTGTGCGGCATTTCGTATCCGCCCCGGCCTCTCTTCCGGGCACGGGGCGAAGCTCGCTGCCCGCGGACGTTTCTCAAAAGGGTGAAAGGAACGCCATGAAGCCGCGGGCACGGCCCTCCCGGGACTTGACAGAACAGCCGGTTAAAGCTCTTTTGTTCTCTGGCCGCACCACCATTTCCGCATGACGGCACGCCGGACGCCTCCGGCCTTTTTGCCGCACGGCCACTTCAACGGGACCCAGCTCCCCATCAGGACGACTCATGAAAATACTCTTCACGCTTCTGCTCGGCCTTGCGCTGAGCCTTCCTTCTTCCGCCCTCGCCGCTCAGAAAAACGTCGTGGCCTCGGTGTTTCCCGTATGGCTGCTGCTTCGGGAAGTGACGCGGGACGTGCCGGACGTCACCGTCGGCCTGCTTCTTCCCGCGGGCACCGGCTGCCCGCACGACTACGCCATGACGCCGCAGGACAGGCGCACCCTCGCCAGGGCCGACGTGCTCGTGATGAACGGCCTCGGACTGGAGAGCTTTCTCGGGGAACCCAAAAAAATTCGCGACCTAGTGAAGCCGGGTGCGGCGCTCATCGACGTTTCCCGCAACGTGGATGGTCTCATCGAAGAAGAAGGGCACGAAGGACACGGGCACGGCGCGAATCCCCACATTTTCGCCAGCCCCTCCATGATGGCGCAGATGGCCGTCTCTCTGGCCGCGCAGCTTTCCGAAACGGACAGGGAGAACGCCGCCCTGTATGAAGCCGGCGGAAAGCGTGCCTCGGCCGCCTTTTCCGAGCTGGCAGAAGAATGCGCCGCCGCCGGAGAACGCCTGGGGCACAAGGGCGTGGTGACGCAGCACGACATTTTCGGCTATCTCGTCCGCGACATGGGCCTGAGAGTGGACGGCCTCATTCAGCCCCACGAAGGGCAGGAGCCTTCCGCGCGCGAAATGCTCGACCTCGTGCGGCTCATCCGCGGCAAAGGCACGGCCGCCGTCGTCACCGAACCGCAGTACCCGGCCCGCACGGGCCAGACGCTGGCCGAGGAGACCGGCGTTCCCTGCATCGAGCTCGACCCCGTGGCCACCGGCCCGGAGGACGCCCCCATGGACTATTATGAAAAAGTGATGCGCGAAAACATGCGCACGCTGGAGGAACGCCTTGGCCGCTGACCTGTCCGCCGATACTCCCGCCATCGTCTTCGACCACGTGAGCGTGACCAGAAGCGGGCTCAACATTCTCGACCAGGTGAACGCCGCCGTGCCCGCGGGCAGCTGCACCGTGCTCATCGGACCCAACGGCGCGGGCAAGACCACGCTGCTGCTCGCGCTGCTCGGGGAAGTGGGCTACAGAGGCCGCATCACCCTCGGCGGCGGAAAGGGCCTGCGCATAGGCTACGTGCCGCAGAAGCTCATGCTGGACAGAGGCATGCCCTTCACCGTGGCGGAATTTCTCTGCATGGGCGTGCAGAAGCGCCCCCTGTGGCTGGGGCTTTCCCGCAAGGCGAAGGAGCAGGCCCTTGCCCTGCTCGACGAAGTGCACGCCGCGCACCTCATGAAGCGCCGGGTGGGCACGCTCTCCGGCGGAGAGATGCAGCGCGTGCTGCTGGCGCTCGCGCTGCAGCAGAAGCCCGAGCTTCTGGTGCTGGACGAGCCTTCCGCCGGCGTGGACTTCGAAGGCGGACGCCTGTTCTGCGAACTTCTGGACGATTTGCGCAAAAGCCAGGGCTTCACGCAGATAATGGTCAGTCACGACCTCGGCATGGTGGCCCATCACGCCACCTGCGTCATCTGCCTCAAGCGCCGCGTCATCGCCCAGGGCACGCCGCGCGACGTGCTCACCGGCGACGTGCTGCAAACCCTGTTCGGCATGCACATGGGCCTCATCTGCGCCGAGGACCATCTGCACGCCATGCCGAACGCCGCCCGCAAAGACGGGGAGCATCATCATGACTGACCTTTCCTGGCTCTTCTCTCTGGCCTCCATGTTCCCGCTGGACGGCATGGACATGCGCTTCATGCAGCGCGCGCTGGTGGCTCTTGTCCTGCTTGCGCCCATGACCGCCGCCCTCGGCGTGCAGGTGGTGCACTACCGCATGGCCTTCTTTTCCGACGCCGTGGGCCATTCCGCCTTCGCGGGCGTGGCCGTGGGCCTCATTCTCGGGGTGGACCCGCACATTTCCATGCCGCTGTTCGGCCTCGCGGTGGGGCTTGTCATCATGTTCATGCAGCGCTTCAGCGCCCTGCCTTCGGACACGGTCATCGGCGTGGTGTTCTCCGCCGTGGTGGCCGGCGGTCTCGCCGTGGTCAGCCGCAACAACACCGTGGCGCGCGATTTGCAGCAGTTCCTCTACGGCGACATCCTCACCATGACGGAGACCGACATTCTCTGGCTGCTCGCTCTCTTCGCCCTGTTCGTGCTGTTCCAGACATTCGCCTTCAACCGCCTGCTCTACGCGGGCACGAGCAACATCATCGCCAAGGCGCACCGCGTGCCCGTGGCCCTGTGCGAATACCTTTTCGCCGCCCTGCTCGGCCTCGTGGTCATGTTCTCGGTGTGGGGCGTGGGCGTGCTCCTGGTCACGGCCATGCTCACCGTGCCCGCGGCCTCGGCCCGCAACTTCGCACGAAGCGCGGGCGGAATGTTCTGGTGGGCCATGCTCGTGGGCACAAGTTCCGCCGTGGCCGGGCTTTCCCTGTCCGTGCAGCCGTGGATGGGAACCGCCACGGGCGCCACCGTCATTCTCGTGGCCTGCCTGTGGTTCCTCATAAGCGTGGTGGCCGCCTCCATCCGCAACGAACGCCAGTTATGACAAAAAGGGAGAAGCTCGGACTTCTCCCTTTTTCATGCTCTCCTTCTTCCGCGAGGGCCGCGCCGGGTTCTCCTCCCCGCCTTTCCGCGCCCTGCCTGTTCCCGCTCCTCTTATCCCTGCCGATGCGGAATAATTCCGCCATGAATGAGTCCCTGCCCACTTTATCATTCCGCAACTCTCCGGCTCCCATTCCCGAGCGGGCAAGGCGGACTTGATGTTTCTCTGCAACGCGCTACACTTGTTCCGTCAAAACGAGCGTATGACAGACGCCGCTGCGGAGCGTACAGACGCATGAACGCCGTCCTTCCGCCATCTGCAACGCTGTTGCAAGGCCGCCCTCCCCCTTGTTCGGATACCTTCCGACTGCCGCGGAAAGCCGCCTTTCCCCGCTCAGACGCCAGCAAAGGAGATTTTCGTGGGACATCACCTCATGCTTGAAAAGCAGTCCGCCTACGGACGCATGATTGACCGGCTCAACCGCTTTCCTCAGGGTGCGCCGGAATCGGAAACGCTCTACTCCATTCTGAAAATGCTCTTCACGGAGAAGGAGGCCGACCTCGTGGCGCAGATGCCCATTCGCCCCTTCACCGCAGCCGACGCCGCAAAACGCTGGAAAATATCCGAAACCGAGGCGCACAACATTCTGGACAACCTGGCCTCCCGCGCCATGCTCGTGGACATGGACGTGAAAGGCGAGCAGATGTACTGCCTGCCCCCGCCCATGGCGGGCTTCTTCGAATTTTCCATGATGCGCGTCAGAAAGGACGTGGACCAGAAAACCCTCGCCGAGCTCTTCAACCAGTACATCAACGTGGAAGAGGACTTCATGCGCGAGCTCTTCGTCACCGGCGACACGGGCCTCGGCCGCGTGTTCGTGCAGGAGCCCACGGTGAAGGAGCCCTACGCCATGGAGATTCTTGACTGGGAGCGCGCCACCAACGTCATTGAAACCGCGTCCCAGTGCGGCATAAGCATGTGCTACTGCCGCCACAAGAAGCAGCACCTCGGCACGGCGTGCGACGCGCCCATGGACATCTGCATGACGTTCAACACCGCGGCCCACTCGCTCATCAAGCACGGACACGCGCGGGAAGTGAGCAAGAGCGAATGCCTCGAGCTTCTGCATCAGGCATGGGAGCACAACCTCGTGCAGTTCGGCGAGAACGTGCGCGAAGGCGTGAACTTCATCTGCAACTGCTGCGGCTGCTGCTGCGAGGCTCGCGGCGCGGTCAAGCGCTTCCAGATGACGCAGACCATCCATTCCAACTTCATCATGCACATGGACGAATCGGCCTGCGTGAAGTGCGGCCGCTGCGTCGACCTGTGCCCGGTGAACGCCCTCACCATGGTGCGCGAGGCGGACGGCACGCGCCGCATCGACTTCAACGCCGAACTGTGCCTCGGCTGCGGCGTGTGCACGCGCGGCTGCGCCAAGGGCGCGGTCACGCTGGTGCCCCGGCCGGAGCGCACCATCACCCCGCTCAACACCACGCACCGCGCCGTGGTCATGGCCACCGAGCGCGGCAACCTTCAGGACCTCATCTTCGACAACCGCATGCTCTTCAGCCACCGGCTGCTGGCGGGCGTGCTCGGCTCCATCCTCAAGATGCCCGCGGTGAAGCGCTCCCTTGCGCAGAAGCAGCTCAAGTCCCGCTTCATCGAGAAAATCTGCGAAAAGCTCTGATGCCCGTTCCGCCCCGGAACGCCTTTTCGGGACGGCGCGAAAGGCAGGCCCTTTCCCAAAGGGCCGCCCGTCTCATGTTCTTCCCGGTCCCTTCCAAGCGCGCCTTCCGCCAAAGCGCCGCTTGGAAGGGACTTTTTCTTAAAAAAATCCCCGCCTTCCGTCTCCGTGCCATGAAAACGCCCTCGAAAAAAGCGCGCCGCCTTCCGCACCGGCAGGCAAAGACAACGACCGAAAGGCGGCTCACCGGAAAAGGGCATAAAAAAAGAACGGGCAGTCATGTCCGTTCTTTCTTTTTTTGGGGTGGTGGACCCGGCAGGCTTCGAACCTACGACAATCCGGTTATGAGCCGGGGGCTCTACCAACTGAGCTACGGGTCCAACAGCGGGAACATACCCCGTTTGCCCCGCCTTGGCAAGGGAAAAGGCACGTACTTTAAAAAAACAATCCTCTTAGGCATTTCCGCCCGCAGAAAAGAAGGCGTCCCCGGCAGCTTGCAACGGCGAAGGACGGCGTTCATGCGTCTGCACGCTCCGCAGCGGCGTCCGTCATACGCCCGTTTTGGCGGAACGCCTGAGGAAGACGAAATGCTCCCGCCTCCACAGGCCACGGGAATGACGCCGCCTTGCCGCTCTTCCCGCTCGGAAAGGAATCAGTCGGCGTGGCGCGGGCGCTTCTTCCTGCGCTCCGCGTCCAGAGGACACGAGCCGCGCTCAACGCCGTTGCAGCGACCGAGCCCTTCCATCATGGCAAGGCGCGCCCCTTCGGTCCCTCCGGCGTGTCTCTTCGAGCACTCCGGCGAAGCCTTCCGCTCCGGCAGCCCGAAAACGCGAAAAGCCCCCTCCCGCAGAGCGGAAGGGGGCAGAGCTTCAATCCGGCCGGTGGCGTTCCTTTCCGTGCGCATCACGCGGGAGAAGGACTCCGTGCGGCGCACGCTGCGTCCGCACAGGCACCCCCGCGCGCTCACCACGGCCGGTTCAGCGGCTTAGAGAGCCTGAAAGTATTCGCGCGGATGGGCGCAGGCCGGGCAGGATTCGGGAGCTTCAAGGCCTTCATGCACATAGCCGCAGTTCTGGCAGCGCCACACGCGGGGCTTGTCGGACTTGAACACGGTGCCCGCTTCGATGGCGGCGGCGAAGGCGAGGAAGCGCTCTTCGTGATGCTTTTCGGCCACGGCGATGTTGCGCATGACGGCGGCGATGGCGGGGAAGCCTTCGGCGTCGGCCACGTCGGCGAAGGAGGGATACATGTCGGAGTATTCCTCGTTTTCACCGGCAGCGGCGGCCTTCAGGTTGTCGAGGGTGGAACCGATGACGCCGGCGGGATAGCTGGCCGTGATTTCCACGTTGCCGCCTTCGAGGAACTTGAACAGGCGCTTGGCGTGTTCCTTTTCCTGATTGGCGATTTCTTCAAAGGCCTTCTGCATTTCCACATAGCCGTCCTTCTTGGCCTGAGAGGCGAAGTAGGTGTAGCGGTTGCGGGCCTGGGATTCGCCGGCGAAGGCGATGAGAAGATTCTTTTCGGTCTGAGTACCTTTCAAAGATTTCATGGCAAAACTCCTGGTGGCAGAGAAAGGGGTGGTCAGCAGGCGCGCCTCTGATTCGCTTCCTGCATCTCTTCCGCCAGCTCGGCGGACTTGCGCTCACATTCCTCACAGATGCCGTCATATTCCACGCGCACGGTGGTGACTCTGAACCCGGGAACGCTCAGCGTTCCTATGCCGGGCTCATCCTTCCCGTCGGTAAACACGTCGGCCACACGCCCGCACACATGGCAACGCACATGGCGGTGCGGTTCCACTCTTCCGTCGAAACGACGCATGGTTCCGGCGGAGTCAATCTTCAATACTTCGCCCATGTCCGCCAGAAGGTCCAGATTCCTGTACACGGTTCCCAGACTGATGTGCGGCATGCGGGCCTTGACGATGGTGTAGAGCTCATCCACCGTGGGATGGGTATCCACCTTGCGCAGTTCTTCAAGAATGATGCGGCGCTGATTCGTCATCCTTGTCTTGGGCATGTTCGCTCCTCAAACTCATATCGCTTGTCTGAGATGTGTGATAACAATAATAAGAATGATTGTCAATAAGTAAAAAAACAAAAAATCACGCCGGACTGGATGAGCCTCTGGGAAAATCATGGCCGACTCATGGAAAGAGGAGCACGTTCGAAGCAGCACCTTCATGCCGCAGGAGGCCCCATGGACGAAGCTGAAACGGGCAACGGCCCTCTTTCCCGACGCATTTTTCTGCGCTCCTCTCTCATGACCGCGGCGCTTCTCGGCGTGACGCGGACGATGCGGCCCTGCGTGGCCGAAGCCCTTGCCGACACGCTGCACGCCATGCGGCCGCCGGTGTTCTGGCTTCAGGGCATGGGCTGCACGGGCTGCTCGGTTTCCCTGCTCAACAGCCTGCACCCCGACATAGCGAACGTGCTTCTGCACGTCATCCGCATGGACTTTCACCCCACGCTCATGGCGGACGAGGGGGAAGGCGCCATGGAATTCATGCTGCGCATGGCCAAAGAGCAGGACAAAGGCTTCCTGCTGGTGGTGGAAGGCGCGGTTTCGGAGGAAAAGGAGGGGCGCTACTGCGTCATCGGCGAAGCGGGACATGAGGAGTTTCCCCTGTCCTCCACGCTTGCGCGCCTTGCGCCGCACGCCGCCGCGGTGCTCGCCGTGGGCACGTGCGCGGCCTACGGCGGGGTGAGCGCGGCCGAAGGCTCCGTCACCGGGGCCATGGGCGTGCAGGATTTCTTCCAGAAGAAAGGCATCGAAACGCCCGTGGTCAACATTCCGGGCTGCCCGCCGCACCCGGACTGGATGGTGGGCACGCTGCTTCTGCTGCTGGACGCCGTGGAGCGCCTCGGCATGGCCGAAGGCGTGGCGGCGCTGGCTAAAAGCCTCGACTCCCGGGGCAGGCCGCTCGCCTTCTACGGCAACACCACGCATGAAAAGTGTCCCTACCTCTACCTGTTCGACGAGGGGCGCATGGCCGCCACCCTTGCGGACAAGGCGGGCTGCCGCTACGGCCTTGGCTGCAAGGGTCCCGGGGCCTGGTGCGACTCTCCCCTGCGGCGCTGGAACGGTCGCGTGAACTGGTGCGTGGAAAACGCCCTGTGCATAGGCTGCGTGCAGCCCGACTTTCCGGACGGGCAGTCTCCCTTCTACGAAAAGAATCTCTGGTAACGCCGCCGGCAAAGGCGGTCCCTCCGTCTTTCTGGCCGCTGGCACGCTTCACCGAACGCCCCGCCGTCAGGGCGGGCTCTTACGCCTGCAGGAACGCGGGCGAGCTTCAAGGAAAAGACCATGGCCGTTACCCTCGCCATCGACCCCGTCACCCGCATCGAAGGCCATCTCAAGGCGAAGCTGGACGTCTCGGACGGCGTCGTGCAGGACGCCTGGCTCACCGGCGGAATGTTCCGGGGCTTTGAAAACATCCTCATCGGCCGCGACCCGCGGGACGCCGTGCAGATTGTCCAGCGCATCTGCGGCGTATGCCCCGTGTCCCACGCTCTGGCAAGCTGCCTCGCGCTGGAGGACGCCTTTCACGTCGACGTGCCGAAGACGGGCGTCATTCTCAGAAACCTCATGCAGGGCGCGAACTTTCTTCAGTCCCACATTCTGAGCTTCTACCAGCTCTCCAGTCAGGACTTCTTTCAGGGGCCGCAAACCCCGCCCTTCGTGCCGCGTCAGAGCGCGCCGGACCTTCGCCTCGGCGAGGCGGCCACGGCCATGATGCTCGACCAGTATCTGGAATCGCTGAACATCCGCGCGCTGTGCCACGAAATGGCGGCCATTTTCGGCGGACGCATGCCGCACGTGCACGGCATAGTGCCGGGGGGCGCCTCCTCCGCGGTGACGGCCGCGCACATACAGGATTTCCGCACCCGGCTGAAAAAGGTGCGCGCCTTCATAGAGGAGCGTTACGTTCCCCTGCTCTACCTGCTTTCGGAAACCTATGCCGACCTTGCGCGCGTGGGCAAAGGCTGGGCCAACGCCATGTGCGTGGGCGTGTTTCCCCACCCGGACACGGGCGAGGCCGTTCTTCGCGCAGGAGTGTGGGCAAACGGCAGGGAATACCCCTTCGAGCCGGACAACGTCATGGAGAACGTGCGCTATTCGTGGTTTACCGAAGCCTCCGGCGGCAGTCCCTTCAACGCTCCTCCCCCTGCCGTGGACGTGGACAAGCCCGGCGCGTACAGCTTTTCCAAGGCCGCGCGCTACAACGGCATGCCCATGGAAGTGGGGCCGCACGCACGCCTGTGGATAGGCGATGCCGAGCTCTCCCCCATGGGACGGGAGCTTGCG
Source organism: uncultured Mailhella sp. (assembly GCA_944322695.1). Lineage (GTDB taxonomy): Bacteria > Desulfobacterota > Desulfovibrionia > Desulfovibrionales > Desulfovibrionaceae > Mailhella. The sequence continues at coordinate 18,179 of CALUPQ010000160.1, forward strand.
CCGAAGTACCTCGGCATGCGCGCCTCCCGCTTCCGGGAGCTTGGCGAAACCTTCGTGTTCTCCGTCATGGGCAGGCATCTGGCCCGGGCGGAGGAAACCTGGCTGGTGGCGAACGCCATGGAAGGCTGGCTCGACGAGCTCGCGCCCGGGCAGAGTGCGCTTGCGCCCCTTCCCGAGCTTGTGGACGGCGCGGGCTACAGCCTCACCGAAGCGCCGCGCCGCTCGCTCATGCACTGCATGAAGGTGAAGGACGGCCGCCTTGCCTTCTATCAGGTGCTGCCCGCCACCTTGTGGAACGCCTCCCCCCGCGACGACGCCGGCCTGCGCGGACCCATGGAAGAGGCGCTCGTGGGCATGCCCGTGCCGGATGAAAAAAGTCCGGTGAACGCGGGGCGGCTCATACGCGCCTTCGACCCGTGACTGGGCTGCGCCGTGCATGTCATGCACGCCAAATCCGGGGCGTGACCCCGAAAAAAAGGCGGGAACATCCCGCCTTTCCTTTTTAATGAACGGGCGTTGCCTGACCGCTCCCGGCAGGAGCGTCCATCCGCACAATTCTGCCGTCCTGCGGCTTCTTCAGCGGGGAATGGGCGCGAAGATAGCCTTCCACCACGTCCGCCACCAGCGCCTCGGGGGAAGGCACCTCTCTGCCTCTCTCCAGCATGGCGTAGCCGTCTCCGCCACCGGCAAGGTAGTCCGCAAGGGCCACAACGTAGCGCCCGTCCGGCTCCAGCGGGCGCGTCATGCCGCTTTCGTCCACGATTTCCGCAAAAAGCACGCGCTCTCCCGCAGGGCGGGTTGCGTCCACGCCGTAGCGAAGCCCCGCCGCCTGAAGGATGCGCGGGCCCTTCGCCCCTTCCTGTTCCACGCCGTGCTCAAGCGCCGCCAGAAGCTCCCTGCCGCCGTATTCGCGCAGCACGTTCACGTTGCCGAAGGGATGAACGGAAAGCACGTCCCCGCGCGTCAGCTTGCCTGCGGGAAGCGCCGCACGGATGGCCCCGCCGTTGCAAAGCGCGACCACGGCGCCGAAGGGACGGGAAAATTCCAGCATGGCGTCCACGGTGACCATGCCGCCGAGGCAGTCCCCTTCCCGGCACGCTTCCATGCCGTCTGGCAGGGAAAGGTTCTGGAAGCCCACCACCTCCCCGCGCAGGTTCTCAAGCGTGGCCGCCCACCTGTCCACCTGCGCCGCCATGTCCGCATCCACGGGCATGTCCGCGGTGAGCGGCAAAGCCCCTCCGCTCCATGCCGCAGGCACGCCCGCGGCGTCGAAACGCACGGTCAGCTCTCCGAGATGCTGCGCGCTGCGCCCGGCCGTGACCACCAGCACGGGCGAACCGTCGGGCGAATGTTCCACGATGGGATAGGGCCCGTCGGACGGAGCCGGACCGAGATGGCTGTGCGTGTGCCCGCCCACGATGACGTCCACGCCGTCCACCTCACGGGCAAGCGCCCTGTCCGCCGGAAGCCCGAGATGCGTGACGGCCACGATGTGCTTCACGCCCTCGGCCTCAAGTTCCCGCACCTGCTTCTTCAGCGTGGCGGCGGCGTCGGCAAAGCGGGTCTGCGGACAGGCCCCGGCAAGCGTCGCCGCCTCGTCGTTGGCAAGCCCCACGACGCCCACCTTTTCCCCGCGCACGTTCCTGACCAGGCGAGCCCTCACGGGAACGCCCGCAAGCGGACAGCCCTCCTGCGGCTCAAGGTTGGCCGCCAGCACGGGCACGGGCGTCTTTTCCAGAAAGCGCGCCAGCTCCGCGCAGCCTTCGTCGAACTCGTGGTTGCCCAGCGTCATGGCGTCCCAGGGAACCGCCCTTTCGACTTCCGCAATCATGGGCCATTTGTTCACGCTGTAGAAAAGCGTTCCCTGAAACTGGTCCCCGGCGTCCAGCACAAGCACGTTGTCCCGTCCTGCGAGCTTCGCCTTCATGGCCGCGGCCATGCGCCCGAGGCCGCCGCGGCTTTCCTTTCCGTCCAGGCTGGCGTTGCCGTATCGGTCCACGCCGGCAAGACAGGCATGGGTGTCGTTGGAGTGCAGGAGAACAAGCTCAAGCCCCTCTTCTCCGCTCCCTGCGCCCTTGCCCGCGCATCCGTAAAGACCTGCCGCAAGAAACAGCGCCAGCGCCACGCCGGACAGTCCGCATGCTGTCTTCATGACAAAACCTCCCTGGGCTCCGGAACGGGCAAAAACCGGCCCCCTTTTGGCGGCCCATCAAACCAGAAAGCCGCGGTTCCGTGAACCGCAGACAGTCCTCTCCCCGCGGCCTCGCCCACGCCGCCGTGAAGGCGCAAAAACGCTTCGCCCTTCCGTCCCGCGCCCGAATCTTCCTGCCCGGAACGCCCTGCTGCGCGCCATGCCCGGACTTTCAACATACGAAAAAAGCCGTAACCCTGTCGGACTACGGCTTCGTTCTCTTACTGGTGCCCAGGGGGAGACTCGAACTCCCACGCCATTCGGCGCTACCACCTCAAGATAGTGTGTCTACCAATTCCACCACCTGGGCACAGCTGTTTTTCTATAAAAAAGGACGGGCTTTGGCAAGCATTTTTTTTCTGTTTTCCCGTTTTTTTTACAGGCCCCCCGTTTCCCGCCGGCCGGCAGCCGCCGCTTCCAGCCGTCTCCGGCGGCAAACAGGCCCCGCTCAGGCTGCCTCTGCCCGCAGAACGTTTCCGGCTCACAGGGCGTTTCCTTCTTTCAGACGACGTTTTCCCGAAGGCCTCGTCCGCGTTCGTATGAAAGCCGCTTCGCCAATCCCTGCATCGCATATCGGTTGGTCCCCTCCGCCCCCGCCCGGAAAGGCCAGAAAAGGGACGGGGGCTGAAGGCGCCCGTGCTCCGTCGCGCCCGTGCGGAAAGCCCCAGCATGAGCGCCAGCAGGTCGGCGATGTTGGGCTCCGTCCGCGCCCGTGCGGAAAGTCGTTGCCGACGCTCTGCCTCGCGTTCTTTAGCGCAGTCCCGCCTGCGCCCGCACGTCAAGTCCTGCCGGGGAGCCTCGCTCTCTTCCTCCGCATAAAAAACGCCTGTCCTTCTGACTACGCCCCGGCCCTTCAGGAACGCGTTTTCTTCACGTCCGAAACGGCTCCAGGCCGTGCGGAAGCACACCGGACGCGCCCTAACAGGGCGGCCGGTTGACATCCGCCACGCTCCGGTCTATAGTCACAAAACAGCACGCATTCAGGGAACCGGACGGCGGTCGCGCCGCCAACCCCGCCAGGTCCGAAAGGAAGCAACGGTAACGGTTGTTGCCGGGTGTCCGGTTCCCAAAAGGCGCAACTTTCACGGTTGCGCCTTTTGCTTTTTAACGCCGCAACGTGCTTCCTCTGTCCGCCACATCCTTTCCGGAAACCAAAAGGGAGGCGGAACCGCGCTTCTCCTCTGCATCCCGCGGAAAGCCTCACAAAAAGCCCCATCTTTCCGCGCAGGAGCCACATATCCTGACGGCTGCAGAAAAAACTGCGCCTTGCCGAAAGTCTCCGCCAGCCATGACCGCACCGCAGCCAGACGAGCGGGCCTGCTCCGGGATTTCTCGCCTCGGCAGTCCGCCGGCGCTTTTGTGTCCGCAGCTGCCCCGCGCGTTTTTCCTCCCCCGCTCTTTCCTGCAGAACGCCGGGGACCGGCATGACGAAACAGGAAGCGGACGCCCTTTCTGGGGGCAGCCGGCCCTTCGCCCGCTTCGGGACCGCCGCCTCCTGCATGCCAAAGGGCGAAAGCGGAAACTCCCCGCCTTCGCCCTTCCGGTATTCTCTTATGCCGATGCTGCTTTGTACCGCCCGTCCGTCAGATACGACGTTCCTTTTCTCCCGCCTGCGCTCCCTCCTGTACCGACATTCCGGCAAGCGTCGAAGGCTGTGCCTGAAATGCGCCGGGCGTCACATGCGGAGCTTCGCTTCTGTTGGAAACCAGAGAATATCCGAGCTTTCCGGCCATGTATTCCAGCGGCTTGGTGTCTCCGGTCTGCAGCATTATCTGCAACAACGTTTCCGCACCGAGCTTGGCTCCCGTATCGTAGGGATTCACTTCACGCAACAGCGTGGAATAGGGCTTCCCTATGGCTTTTGCCAAATCCTTGGCAGGTACGGGATTGTCAAGCACCAGGTTGTGGATAAGAGTGGATAGTTCAGAAACCATGAAAACCTCCTCTTTTTTCATTGAAAGTAATTCTTCCTACAAATAATCCCATTACTTTCATGAGGAAACGGCACAAAACACCAATAGCAGTGTATTCCATGTTTTATACTTTACGTCAAGAATACAACAATAAAAAATAATACGATTACACGTTATAGAAAAATCACCATCCTCATTGCAAATATGTTATTTTCATGCACTCACGATTCAGTAAAAATATAGTACGTTCCATGGGAATAACCTCCTTTTTTACAAGCATGCTTGCAACTTTCCTCCATCCGCCATATAAAGAAGCATTACCCTTTTACCCCGGCAGGACAGCATCGCCATGACCACATTCCGCGCCTTTCCCCTGTTCCGGCTTTTTCCGCTGCTTCTTCTGTGTACGGCCCTTCTTCTGCTTGCCGGTTGCGGCAAACAGACCTACAGGCCTGCCTACGACACCCGGCCCTCGGTCTCGACGGGCAGCGGCGCGGCCATTGCCGCCACGGCGAAAAGTCAGCTCGGCCGTCCCTACGTGTTCGGCGGCTCCTCCCCTTCCAAGGGCTTCGACTGCTCCGGCCTCGTGTACTGGGCCTACGCCAGAAACGGCATTTCCGTTCCCCGCGTCAGCCGGGACCAGGCCTCCGTCGGCCAGCGCATCTCCCGCGGAAATCTTCGCCCCGGGGACATCGTGGTGTTCAAGATTCCGCGCTCCGGCTACCACACCGGCATCTACGTCGGGCAGAACAGCTTCGTGCACAGCCCCAAGCCCAGAGCCCGCGTCCGCATCGAATCTTTGTCCGTCAACTACTGGGACCGCTACTTCGTGACGGCACGCCGCGTGGTCCGGCGCTGACCTCAGTTCCCGCGCTCTTCCCCTTTCGGCAGCATTTCCAGCCGCATGCCCAGCTTTCCGGCCATGTATTCCAGCGGCCTGACGTCGTGGCACACTTCCATGAGGCGCAAAAGCGTCTCCACGCCAAGCTTCGCTCTCCTGTCGTGCGGGTTCAGCTCCCGCAGCAGCGAAGCCTGCGTCTTTCCCAGCTTGAAGGCGACATTGCGCATGCCGCCGGGGTCTCTGAGAACCACGTCCTGAAGCAGAAGAGAAAATTCGTTCGAACCCATCACGCGCTCCTTTTTTTTCGCGTTTTCCATTATTATCAACAAACCTATATATTTTACTAAGAGACTTGTAAATTATAAAAATTTTATATTTTATCCCCATAAAATCATTGAATTATAAAAAATGCAGAAAAAATAATACCCCGACAGCGGCCGGCCATCCTGGCCTTCCGCCGGGGGAACATGCTTTTCATGGCCTGCGACAGACAGGCCCGTCTTTCTTCCCTCGCGCCCGGCCGAAGGCCGGTTTGCAGGCACGAACGAAAAAAATGCGGCGAGTCGCCCCGCCCATTCCTTCCAAGCCGGACTGTCGGCCCATCGTCCGTTCTCTGAAAAAGCGGGCGAAAACGTCGCCCCCCTTTTCCCGTCGCCCCTTTTCCGTCACCGGCCGGACATGACTTTTTCCCAGGCTTGAGCGCCGCCTTCGGTCCGCCGGGGAATCCCTCGGCTCAGGCGACAGGATTCGCTTTCCTCTTTTCGCGCCGGAATGACCGTCTTTCCGGGAGAAGATGCATCCTAAGCCCCGCCTCCGGCCGCAAGCCCGCTCAGGCATCCGCCCCCCCCCCTCGCAGACAAAACGCGCCTTGCAGGAACGCCGTGAAAAAACGCCGACAAAAACGGTCCGTCAGCCCGCCCGTCATGCAAGCGTTATTTAAATGTTAAACAGCTCAAAAAATCACAGGCAACCAGGCACGCCGTGCGTTCCGACAAAGCGGCATCGAAAACCGCTCCACGTCATTGGGAAACGCATCATCTCTTCACGGGACACGCCCGCAAGGCGTCACCGGAAAGTTCCACTCCGCAGGAACCCCACGTCCGTGACCGCGAAACCCGGCACTCCGCCAGGCCGGCAATGCTTTCGGCAGTACGCACGGAACAAGACTCTCCGCCACAGGACGCGCCGGAACATTCCGGAAGCATCCCCCTTGCGAACGCCTCGTGCCGACGCCGCAGCCCGCCCCGCCCTTTCCAGCCTGCCCTTTCCGGACGTCCCCTCCCATATCGAACGATGCGACACGCTCCCGTGCCAAACGATGCGGCCGCGTCATGCGCTTCCAAAACAGAAAAGAGCCCCGCGGCGTACTGCCGTGGGGCTCCATTTCTGCAGAAGGTCAGGGCTGCGGCCGGAAAAAGATTCCGTCGGGGAAAACGTTTTGCCGGGGCAGGCACGACACGCCGCGTCGCGGCTCCGCCTCCCCCTCTGTCCCTTTCCATGCCGGGCGGCACGGCTCCGGCAGGCGCTTTCGGCAGCAGTCTGCCGGACGCTCCTTCCGAAGGGAACGGGTTCGCAAAAGCTCCGCAACGCCCCCCCCGTCTTCCGGACGGAGAGGCTTTTGCGGCAGCGGCTTCAGAACAGGGAGTTTTCCTGCTCGAAGGCCTTCTGGTAATAGTTCTTCAGTTCCCGGCACAGCGCTTCCAGCACGTCGCGCCGGGAGAAGGTGGTGTTCCAGATGAGGTAGATGTTGTGCGTGGCCAGCGCCATGTTGTCCATTTCAAGAATGACAAGGTTCTTCATGGACTCGTCCCTGGCTATGCGCTTGGCCAGCCCCAGCGGCACGGCCGTCCAGCCTATGCCGAGCGACGCCCAGTACACGGCGGCGACCACGTCGTTCACTTCCCAGTACAGGGAGTTGAGCAGGTAGCGCTGGGCCTGCGAACTGTTGAAAAGAATCTGCCTGTGCTGGCTCAAGTCGTCCATGTTCACGTTCTTCTTCATGCCCAGCGGCGAATTGCGGGAAGCGACGAGGCAGTAACGCATCTGCCCGAGACACATCATCTCGCAATTGCTCTTGACCTCCGGCAGATGACCGAGCACGAGCCCGATTTGCGCCTTGCCGGAGCTCACCTGACTCCACACGTCGTCGAGAGAAACGATGTGAAAGCTGCCGCTCAGAAAGGGATACTCCGTCGAAAGCGCCGCAATGCTCTCGGAAACGCCCTGAAAGGGCACGCCGTGACTGATGACGATGTTCAGCCTTACGGCATCGCCCTGGTACTGAGCCACGGCGCAGGCGTCGAAGCGGTGGCTCTGCCTGAGCACGGCGTAGGCTTCCGGCAAAAGAGCCCTGCCCGCTTCGGTCAGCATGGGGGAACGGGAAGAGCGGTCAAAAAGTTCCACTCCGAGGCTGTCTTCCAGCATGGCTATGTGCGTGCTTACCACTGACTGCGCCTTGCCCATGGCGCGGGCCGCCGCGGAAAAAGAGCCCTTCTCCGCGGCCGTCACGAAGGCGCGAAGCTGTTCTATGGTCCAGTTCAAGTCTCCTCCGGGAAACGTTCCTTTCTTTTTTCTATCAAAATATTGATGCTTCTTGATTTTTTATAACAAGAAATATACGGTATGTCCACACGACAAAATGAAGACAACTGACCGTGGATGACGGCTGAGCCGGAAGAACCGGCCATGCGCTGACGCGAAACAAGTTCAGGATTCCGCTATGTTGCCTATCATAAAGGATATAGGAGCCTCCTTATGATTAAAATGCTGTCGCTTCTTGCACCGGCCGTTCTGCTGTTTCTTTCCGGCTGCAGCCTTGCCCCGGATTATCAGCGCCCGGAAATGGATATCCCGCAGACGTGGGAGGCCTCGCAGTCGCAGGCTCTCCAGACGAAGTGGTGGGAACGCTTCCACGATGAAACGCTGAATGCGCTGGTGGAAGAGGCACTTGCCAACAACAAGAACATCGTTCAGGCCATGGCCAACGTGGACCAGGCGCAGGCCGGTCTCGGCATCGCGCGCGACGCGCTGCTGCCGGTGCCCTCCGTTTCCGCGGACGCCTCGCGCACCATGGCACGCTCTTCCACCTCCCCCATCGCCATGCAGAGCGGAGGCAAGAACACCCACAGCTTCTCCGGCGCGCTCGCCGCAAGCTGGACGCTGGACTTCTGGGGCAAGTACTGGAACGCCGCCGAGTCCGCCAGGGCTTCTCTCATCGCCACCGAAGCGGCTCGCGACAACGTCATTCTCACCGTGGCCGCAAGCACGGTGGAATCCTATTTCTGGCTGAGCGCCTACACCTGGCAGGAGGAAATCGCGCGGGACGTGCTGAAGAACCGCGAAGATTCCCTGACCATCTACCAGAACCGCTTCGACAACGGCCAGATAAGCGACCTCGACATTCTGAGCATCCGCGCCAACGTGGAAACGGCCCGCAACGCTCTGGCCACGGCCAGAATCGCCAAGAACGCCGCCGAAACCTCCCTTGCCGTGCTGCTCGGCCGCTCCCCCGCGGAAATTCTGAAGAAGAACGGCCTCACGGCCAAGCCCTCCCTCATGAAGTCTCTGGACAAGACGCCCGCCCTGCCTTCCGGCATGCCGTCCCAGCTTCTTGAGCAGCGCCCGGACATCCGTCAGGCCGAAGCCAACCTGCAGGCCGCCAACTACGACATCGGCACGGCTCGCGCCTCGTTCTTCCCCTCCTTCTCCCTCACGGGCCTGCTCGGCGGCGCAAGCATCGAGCTCAACGAACTGCTCAGAAGCTCCAACCAGTATGCGAACCTCGGCGCCGGCCTGAGCCTGCCGCTCAACTTCTGGACCATCAAGCGCACCGTGGACAGCGCCGAAGCCGCCAAGGACGCCGCCGTGGCCACCTATGAGCTCACCGTGCAGAACGCCTTCAAGGACGTGCGCGACGCCCTGGTCTCCCAGACGGAATACGCCAATTCCGTGGACGCCCTCACCCGTCAGGTGGACTACCTTTCCCGCGCCGTCATGCACGCGCGCAGCCGCTACGACAACGGCTTCGCCTCCTACCTGGATTTGCTCACCGCGGAAAGCAATCTCTTCACCGCCCAGCAGTCCCTGGCCGTCGCCCATGCCAATCACCTCGTCAGCATAGCCGAAGTGTGCCTCGCCCTCGGCGGCGGCTGGCAGGAATAACCCTCCCTTACCACTCCATCCGAACCCAAGGAGCATATCATAATGGTCAGACTTCATACGCTTGCGCCCGCTCTGCTGGCGCTTCCTCTCCTGCTTGTCGGCTGTGACCAGCTGAGCGGCCTCGTCTCCAAGAAGGACGGCGCCGCCCAGGCCCCGCAGGCCCGCGTCGTACGTGTGACCACGCTGGAAATGACCCCTCACACCGTGGACATCCAGCGCGAGCTCACCGGCCGTACCAGTTCCTACCGCTGGGCCGAAGTCCGTCCGGAAGTCGGCGGCATCCTCAAGGAACGGTGCTTCACCGAAGGCGCCATGGTCAAGGAAGGCGACGTGCTCTACCGCATCGAACCCGACACCTACAAGGCCGCCCTGGACAAGGCCAAGGCCGACCTCGCCAGCGCTCAGGCCAACCTCAACGTGACCAAGCTCCGTGAACGCCGCACGGCCAGCATGCTCAAGACCAAGTCCGTGAGCCAGCAGGACTACGACGACGTGAAGGCCACCCTCCGTCAGGCCGAAGCATCCGTTCTGGCCTGCAAGGCGGCCGTGGATTCGGCGGAAATCAACTACCGCCGCACCGAGGTGCGCGCCCCCATTTCCGGCCGCATCACCCTCAGCAACTACACCGTGGGCGCCCTGCTCACCGCAAGCCAGGCCTCGCCTCTTGCCACCATCTATCAGACCGACCCCGTGTACGTGGAAGTCTCCCAGTCTTCCGACGACCTCTACACGCTCAGGAAGCAGTTTGAAAAGGGCGAAGGCATCAAGAGCGTGGCCCCCTCCCACATCAAGGCGCTGCTCACCATGCACGACGGCGAGTACTACCCCGCCGCCGGCCACCTGAACTTCACCGGCGTGAACGTGGACCAGACCACCAACACCATCACCCTGCGTGCGGAGTTCCCCAACCCCGACGAAGCCCTGCTGCCCGGCCTGTTCGTGCGCGTGAGCGTCGTCATGGGTCAGGACACGCAGGCCGTGCTCGCCCCTCAGAAGGCCGTTCTGCGTGACTTGAAGGGCCTGCCCTACGTCTATGTGGTCAACAAGGACAACGTGGCCGAACGCCGGAACATCACCATCAGCCATGCCATCGGCAACGACTGGTATGTGACCGCCGGCCTCGAGCTCGGTGAAAAAATCGTGCTCAACGGCGTCCACAACGTGCGCGCCGGCATGAAGGTACAGGAAGTTTCCGAAGAGGAACTGAAGGCTGAACAGGCCTCCGGAGGCAATCAGTAATGCTTTCCCGCTTTTTCATCCATCATCCCATCTTCGCATGGGTGCTGGCCATCGTCACCATGCTTTTCGGTGTGCTGGCCATCTTCACCATGCCGATATCGCAGTACCCGGAAGTGGCCTCGCCCTCCATACGCATCAACACCCGTTATGCAGGCGCTTCCCCCACCACCGTGGGCCAGACCGTCACCCAGGTTATCGAACAGAACATGACCGGCATCGATAACCTCATCTACATGCAGTCGGAGTCCGACTCCTCCGGCATGTCCACCATCACCCTCACCTTCGAAGTGGGCACCGACCCCGACGTCGCCCACATGCAGGTGCAGAACAAGGTGCAGCAGGTGCAGTCTCAGCTGCCCTCCGCCGTGCAGAGCTACGGCGTGTCCGTGTCCAAGGGCAACGACAACATGTTCATGGCCATCACCCTGTTCTCCCCGGACGACAGCCAGGAGAACATCGACCTTGCCGACTACATCAGCACCAACATCAAGGACGAAATCAGCCGTACGCAGGGCGTGGGTACCGTGCATGTCTTCGGCGGCAAGTACGGCATGCGCATCTGGCTCGACCCGGACAAGCTGACCAAGTACGAGCTCACCCCCTCCGACGTGCGTAACGCCATTTCCGCCCAGAACATGGAAGTTACCGCCGGTCAGCTCGGCGCGAACATGATTGGCGGTCAGAACGACCAGGCCCTCAACGTCATCATCAAGGCCCAGAGCCTTCTGCGCAACACCACGGAATTCGAGAACGTTCTTCTGAAGGTGACGGAAGACGGTCAGAGAGTGTTCATCCGCGACGTGGCCCGTGTGGCCATGGGCACGGAACTGGACGGCATCACCACCTACTACAACGGCCACCCCGCATCCGGTGTCGGCGTCACCCTGGCTCCCGGCGCCAACGGCCTTGAAACAGCCAACCTCGTGAAGGCCAAAATCGAGGAGCTGTCCCATTACTTCCCCGACGGCATGACCTATGAGCTGGCCTTCGACACCACGCCCCCGGTCATCGCCTCCATCGAGGAAGTGGTGAAGACCCTCGTGGAAGCCATCATCCTCGTGTTCCTCGTCATGTGGCTCTTCCTGCAGAGCTTCCGCGCCACCATCATCCCCACCATCGCCGTGCCCGTCGTGCTTCTCGGCACCATGGGCGTGCTGCTGGGCTTCGGTTACAGCATCAACACCCTGACCCTGTTCGCCATGGTGCTCGCCATCGGTCTGCTCGTGGACGACGCCATCGTCGTCGTCGAAAACGTGGAGCGCGTGATTGAGGAAGAACATCTCGACCCCGTCACGGCCACGGAAAAGTCCATGGACCAGATAAGCTCCTCGCTTATCGGCATCGGCGTGGGGCTCTCCGCCGTGTTTCTGCCCATGGCCTTCATGAGCGGCTCCACGGGCGTCATTTACCGGCAGTTCTCCGTGACCATCGTGTCCGCCATGACGCTGTCGGTGCTGGTGGCCCTCATCCTTACCCCCTCGCTCTGCGCAAGCCTGCTCAAGCCGCACAAGCAGGGCGCCCAGCACGGCTTCTTCGGCTGGTTCAACCGCATGTTCACCAGGAACCAGCACCGCTACGCCGGCGGCGTCCACTCTCTGGTGCAGCGCGGCGGCAGGCTCATGATTATCTACGTCGCCCTCGTCGCCGGGCTCGGCCTCGTGTACAAGCAGCTGCCCACCTCCTTCCTGCCTTCGGAAGACCAGGGCGCCATCATCACCATGCTGCAGATGCCGCCCAACACGACTCTGGAGCAGACCAAGGCCCAGTTTGACGAAGTGGCCGACTACATCCTCAACGAAGAAAAGGAAAACGTCGTCTCCTACATGTTCGTGGCCGGCTTCGGCATGGGCGGCGTGGCGGAAAACACCGGCATGGGCTTCGTGAAGCTCAAGGACTACGACGAACGCACCAAGCCCGGTCAGGACGCCGCCTCCGTGGCCGCGCGCATCCGTCAGCGTTTCGCGGGCATTCTCGACGGTCAGTTCATCGCCTCCATTCCCCCGGCCATCATCTCACTGGGCATGACCAACGGCTTCACCATGGAGCTGCAGGACAGAGGCGGCGTGGGCCACGAAAAGCTGGTGGAAGCGGGCAAAACGCTCATGGGTTCCGCCTTCGCCAACCCGAACATCGCCTACATCCGTCCCACAGGCATGGACGACATCACCCAGTTCAACATCCATCTGGACAACGCCAAGGCCACCAGCATGGGCCTGACTCTCTCCAGTGTGAACTCGGACATCTCCACCATGCTCGGCGGCGCCTACGTCAACGACTTCGTGCACAACGAACGCGTGAAGAAGGTGTACGTGCAGGGCGACGCCAACGTGCGCCGCAACCCCGAAAGCCTGAACCGCATCCACTTCCGCAACCAGAGCGGAAAAATGGTGCCCTTCAACGCCATCTACACCACGGACTGGAGCTTCGGTCCCGCCGTGCTCCAGCGCTACAACGCCATGCCCGCCCTCGAATATCAGGGCGAACCCATGCCCGGCGTGGCCTCCGGCATCGCCATGGCCATCATGGAAGATGAAGTGAGAAAGCTCGGCAAGGACTTCGGCATGGAATGGACGGGCCTCTCCTATCAGGAAAAGATGGCCGGTTCCCAGACCACCATGCTGTACGCGCTCTCCGTGCTGGTCGTGTTCCTCGCCCTGGCCGCTCTGTACGAAAGCTGGTCCATTCCCTTCGCCGTGCTGCTCGTCATTCCGCTCGGCATACTCGGCGCCGTGCTCGGCACCTACTTCAAGGATTTGACCAACGACGTCTACTTCCAGGTCGGCATTCTGGCCGTCATGGGCCTCTCGTCCAAGAACGCCATCCTCATCGTGGAATTCGCACGAAACCTGAGGGAGGAAGGCCGCAGCCTCATCGACGCCACGGTGGAAGCCTGCCGGCTCCGTCTGCGCCCCATCCTCATGACCTCTCTGGCCTTCGGCCTCGGCGTGCTGCCCATGATGTCCGCCTCCGGCGCAGGCGCCGCCAGCCAGCATGCCGTGGGTACGGCCGTGTTCTGGGGCACCGTGTGCGCCACGGCTCTGGGCATATTCTTCATCCCCACCTTCTTCGTGGTCATCTGCTCCACGACGGAATGGATTGGCCGGAAGCTGAAGAGAAAGCCCCGCTATGACTAATCCCTGACGGGTACGGCGTTCGCCGCCCGTCATGAGCAGAAGGGCCGCCCGAAAGGACGGCCCTTTTTCGTATCCCCGCGTCCGCTAATACTCAAAAGACCGGAGTGGACAGCCTTCCATCTGCTGTGGGCACGCACGGCGCAGGCGCTCAGGGAAGGCGATGGCAACAGCCTGACGCAAGGCAGCCGTGGCGACACGCTCCAAGTCGCAGGGACGTGGGAGCGAGAAAGGAGGCGATGCATGGCGACTGCCGGCGGCCCGCGTCCGCACGGGGAGGAGCGGCTACGATGAACATCGTTGCGGCGTCCCCGGTTGTGGCGACCAGCGCCCGGGCGGGGACGTGAGAGCGAAAAAGCCTTCGGCCGCTTCCACGCCTGCCGCTCCTGCGCCCGGGAAAGTGAGCCTCGACCAGCCTGACGAAGACGACGCTTTCCCCCCGCCCGAGCGGACATTCCATTGACGGGGGCTTGCACAAGCGAACATGGTTTTCCCCTCGCCCGCGCAGACATTCAGGGCTTTCCACAAGGGCCGACGCCATGGTGCCTTTCCCCGTGCCCGCGCGCTCGAAAGGCTCATGAGGCTGACGCCATAAGCAACTTTCGCCCGCCTTGTCCGGAGAACCGGCGAACCAAGGCCGCCGAAAGAGCCCTTCGACTCGGCCCTGACGGCCGCCTCCGTCCCGGCCATACGATGCATCCGCTGCGAGCTTCCCGCCCGCGAGCCTTCCGCGGCACTCCTTTCCCGCTTCCACGGCATGCCTGACTCTCCAGCTTCCGCCGCAAGCCGGGCTTTCTCTCTGACGTCGAATGCCGGGCGCTCTCCTCTTCCGCCGGAGCCTGCCGCCTCTGTGGTGTCAGGCAACGCCTTCCCTCTCTTTCCGGCGCAGCAGGGGCAAAAGCGGCGTTCATGGGTCTGCCGGGCTTTTCCGCGCTCCTGCGCCTCTCTGCAAATCGCCCCGCGCAACGCCCCTCTTGCCGGGGAGCCAGGACCACCCGTAAAACGGGTGGCTTGTTCAGCCCTGTAAGGGCTTGTTACTTACTCGCGCCTTAAGGGCGCCGGCTTGAACTTCTCAGGTCGACGCCCCGTTCTTTTTCAGCGGTTCAAGCCCCCATGCAATTTGACTCGTAGCCTGCTCCTAAAGGAGCTTTCCCTGCTTCGGACTGAACGGATTCGTATATTCTTTGACCGTTCTCTTATCGAGCATGATATCCTCTTGCTCCTGTTCTCTTATA
>CALUPQ010000161.1 GCA_944322695.1 uncultured Mailhella sp.
GTTCTTCCGCGTGCCGGACGCCCAGCTCGGTTATCTTTTTGCGGGATGGGTCACCATGGGGCAGATTCTCTGCCTTCCGCTGCTTCTTATCGGTCTGTGGCTGCTTTTCCGGGCCGGCCGCGGAGGCGGCAAGGCATGAAGACGCTGCTTGCGGGTGGGATTGTCGTCACCATGGACAGGGACAGACGGGTGCTCTGCGCCGATATTCTGGTGGAAGACGACCGCATCGTTTCCGTACTCCCTCATGAAAAGGATGCTCTTCGTCCTGATGAGGACACGGAGGTGGTGGACGTTTCCGGCATGACCGTGATTCCCGGCCTTGTTCAGGCGCACATGCATGTCACGCAGGCGCTGTTCCGCGGACTGTGCGATGACTTGGCCCTCATGGAGTGGCTGCGTGAGCGAACCTGGCCCCTTGAAGCCGCACACGACGCCGCCAGCAACGCCGCTTCCGCAAGACTTGCCGCCATGGAGCTCATCCGAAGCGGGACGACCTCCCTCATCGACATGGGAACCACCCTGCACGAGGACGCGATTTTCGACGTCATGGCCGAGACGGGGCTGCGCGGCCTGTTCGGCAAATGCATGATGGACATGGGGGATGATTTGCCCGCGCTCATGCGCGAGGATGCCGAAGCGTGCCTGCGCGAGACGGAGCGGCTCATGAACCGCTGGCACATGGCGGAGCACGGCCGGCTGCGCTATGCCGTGGCCCCGCGTTTCGTGCCGTCGTGTTCGGAAAGGCTGCTTTTTGCCGCGCGCGACCTTGCCAGACAGAACGGGCTGCGCCTGCATACCCACGCTTCGGAGAATCTTGGCGAAATCGCTCTGGTGGAACAGCTCTGTCATGAGCGCAACGTGCGTTATCTGGAGCGCATCGGCTATGCCGGCGAGGACGTGCTGCTGGCCCACTGCATCTGGCTCAGCGACGAGGAGAAACGGATTCTTGCCGAAACGGGCACGCACGTGGTGCACTGTCCTTCCTCCAATACGAAGCTGGCTTCGGGAATCGCTCCTGTTGCGGAGCTGAAGGTCATGGGCGCGAACGTGGCCCTCGGGCTCGACGGCGCCCACAACCATATGGACGGATTTGCCGAGATACGTATGGCCTCCATTCTGCAGAAGGCGCTCACGCATGACCCGAAGGCCATGCCCGCCATGCAGGCGCTGGAGCTGGCCACCCTCGGCGGGGCCGCGGCCATGGGACAGGAGGACGACCTGGGCTGCCTTGAAGCGGGCAGGAAGGCCGACCTTGTCGTGCTGGACATGGACATGCCTCATACGCTTCCCGCCTTCGGGCGCGACCCCGTGCAGCGCGTGGTCTATCAGGCCACACGGGAAAACGTGGTCCATACCATGGTGGACGGCCGTTTCCTTTACAAAGACAGGAAGTTCCTTACGCTTGACCCGAAAAAGACGCTGGCCGAGGCGGAACGGGCGTGCTCCGAAGTCATGAAACGCGCGCAGCTGCCTCCTCTCTCCGCTTTTTTCTCTGCAGGATGCTGAAAGCCCCTGAATGACCCTGTCGGCCGCGAGGCGGCCGACAAAAAGAAAAGAGGCTTCGAACGGAATCTTAATATTTTATAAAATATTTTATGTAATTTATCCGTCAATACTTAATATTTCTATATCATGTTGAAAAAAAAGAAAAAAGACATGGATAAAATCCTGCCCTCGCTTTGATGGGGAGTATGGACTTGCCGCCGGAAGTGTGTTCTACTTATGATTGTTAAAAGGGATACTGCTGTCCTTTTTTGTCAGACATTGAAAGGCTTTTTCTCTGCCGCCGGAACCGTGCCGCGGACTTCGGCGGTCATGAAGGGCCTTCAAGGGGAGTCTCTATGAACATTACTAGGCTTGATAAAGCCAGGGACCTGAAGTTCAAGCGTCAGGTCGAAGAAGAGAGCGGTCAGAACCTGTCGGCGTGCTACCAGTGCGGTAAGTGCACGGCCGGCTGTCCCGGCGCCCAGTTCTACGACCGGCAGGTCAGCCAGATTATGCGCGCCGTGCAGATGGGCCTCAAGGAAGAGGCGCTGAAGAACCGTTCGCTGTGGCTGTGTCTGTCGTGTTCGACCTGCAGCGCCCGCTGCCCCAACAACATCGACGTGGCCGCAGTCATGGAAACGCTGCGCATGATGGCCCGTCGCGAGGGCTGGGTGCAGGATCGTCCCATCGAATCCTTCTGGAAGGCGTTTCTTGATACCGTGCACGCCACGGGCCGCTCCTACGAGCTCGGCGTCATGGCCGACTACATGGGGCGCACGCTGCGGGGCTGGGGCAACCTTGAAATTGCCCCCATGGCGCTCATGAAGAACAAGATGCCCTTCATTCCCTCCGTCATTCACGGCCGCGAGGAAGTGGCGCGCATTTTCAAGCGCTACGCGGAAAAGAGGAGCTGAGCCATGAAATATGCCTATTATCCCGGCTGTTCGGGGCACGGCACCTCCGTGGAGTATGAAGTCTCCACCCGCGCGGTGTGCAATGCGCTGAACATGGACCTTGTGGAAATCGAGGACTGGAACTGCTGCGGTTCCACGCCCGCGCACTCCGTAAGTCACGAGCTTTCCGGCGCTCTGGCCGCCCGCAACCTGATGCAGGCCGCCAAGACCGGCGCCGACTGCGTGATTTCCCCCTGCCCGAGCTGCTCCTCCAACCTGAAGATGGCCCGCTACCGCATGCAGAAGCCCGAGTTCAAGGCCGAGGTCGATGAGCTGCTCGACGCGCCCACTCCGGCCAACGCCGAAGGCGGGGCCGACCTTCTGGAAACCTATTCCGTGCTTCAGGCTATTGTGGAGAACGTGGGCATCGAGAACGTGGCCTCCCGCGTCACCTATCCTCTGGAAGGCCTGAAGGTCGTCACCTACTACGGCTGCCTTCTGAGCCGTCCCGCCCACGTGGCCAAGTTCGACGACCCGGAAAACCCCGTGTCTCTCGACAACATTATGAAGGCTCTCGGGGCGGAGGTTCTTCCCTTCTCCCTGAAGACCGAGTGCTGCGGCGCGGCCATGGGCATTCCGGACGTGAACATCCCCGGTTCTCTGAGCGGCCGCATTCTCGATACGGCGAAGGCCGTCGGCGCTGAAGCCGTGGTCACCGCCTGCCCGCTCTGCCACATGAATCTCGATTTGCGTCAGCGTCAGGCCGCCAGAATCTCGAAGAAGAGCTTTTTCGGCCTGCCGGTGTTCTACTACACCCAGTTGCTTGCGCTCGCCTTCGGCCTGCCCGAGAAAACGATGCGTCTGGACAAGCTGGCCGTCAATCCCTATCCCCTTCTGGACAAGGTCGCCGCACGCCGCAAGGCCCGCGTTGCCGCCGAGCTTGACGCCATGAAGGCCGCAGGAGCCGCATCATGAAAATCGGCGTATTCGTCTGTCACTGCGGCAGCAACATTGAAGCGACGGTCGATACCGCCACTGTCGCCAAAATCGCGCTGACCTATCCCGATGTCGTGTTCTCCGAAGACACCATGTACACCTGCTCCGAGCCCGGACAGGAAAACATCGTTCAGGCCATCAAGACGCACGGCCTCGACGGCGTTGTGGTGGCTTCCTGCTCTCCGCGCATGCACGAGCCCACGTTCCGCCGCACGGTGGAGCGCG
>CALUPQ010000162.1 GCA_944322695.1 uncultured Mailhella sp.
GTACGCCAAGCAGTCCGGCGGTCGCGGTCAGTACGGTCATGCCGTCATTGAAGTCGAACCGAATCCGGGCAAGGGCTACGAGTTCATCAACTCCATCACGGGCGGCGTCATTCCCAAGGAATACATCCCCGCCATCGACAAGGGTATTCAGGACGCCCTGAAGAGCGGCGTGCTCGCCGGCTACCCTGCCGTGGACGTGAAGGTGAACCTCGTGTTCGGCTCCTACCACGAAGTGGACTCCTCCGAACAGGCCTTCTACGTTGCCGGTTCCATGGCCATCAAGGACGCCATGCGCAAGGCTTCGCCCGTTCTGCTCGAGCCCATCATGAGCGTGGAAGTGGTGACCCCCGAAGATTACCTCGGCGACGTCATGGGCGACCTCAACGGCCGCCGCGGCAAGGTGCAGGCCATGGAAGCCCGCGCCGGCGCCCAGGTCATCAGCTGCCATGTGCCGCTGTCTGAAATGTTCGGTTACGCCACCGACCTGCGTTCCCGTACGCAGGGCCGCGCCACCTTCAGCATGCAGTTCGACCACTACGCAAGAGTGCCCGCCAGCATTGCCGAAGAACTGGTAGCCAAGAAGAACTAATCGTACAGGGATTCCCCTGACAGGCCAAAGAACATGGGGCCGGAGCGAAAGCTCCGGCCCTTTCTCATGGTCTTCAGGGAACTCGACAAAGACCGCGGACACAGGATAACCATCTGAAGAGACTGAAGAACTTTTTTCCCTGAAGCGCGCTTTTCGCGCTTCTCCGGAGCCTTCCGTCCCCCCCTCTTTTTCTATGCGGAAGAGGCCCGGCGACACAGAAGCCGTGCCTTTCTTCAAAAAAGCAATAGGGAGCTCATCATGACGGAACGGGAAAAAATGACGGCCGGACTTCTGTACAGCGTACAGGACGAGGAGCTCATCAGGCTTCATCGGGCCTGTGTGGACGCATGCCATCTCTGCGACCGGCTGCTGCCTTCTCAGCTTACGGAGCGGCGCGAACATCTCAGGCACATTCTCGGCCATGCCGGGGAGCGTTTTCTCATAGAGCCGGGCTTCCGCTGCGATTACGGCTTCAACATCACCATCGGAGAAAACTTCTTCGCCAACTACGACCTCGTAATACTGGACTGCGCGCCCGTCCGCTTCGGCAGGAACTGCCTTGTCGGCCCGCAGTGCGGCTTCTACACCGCCATCCATCCGCTTGATGCCAAAGAGCGTGCCTCCGGCATGGAATACGCCCGTCCCATCACCGTGGGGGACGACGTATGGTTCGGAGGGCATGTCACCGTGCTTCCCGGCGTCAGCATAGGAAGCGGGTCCGTCATCGGTGCGGGAAGCGTCGTCACGCGCGACATTCCGGCCGGGGTCGTGGCGGCGGGCAATCCCTGCCGGGTACTTCGCCCCATCGACAAAGACGCTCCGGAGCGGGAAAAAGGCCGGGTCGCCTCCCCGGAAAAGGACGACAGGCACGCCACCGCCTGAAAAAAGCACGCCGCCCGCACACGAACAGGCGAAATACGCCTGCACGCGGAACGTCTCTGACAGGAGCTGCCGAGCTTCTTTTCTGCCCGGAGGCCGGTCTGTACAGAGCCTGACAACGCTCCTGTCGGAGAGACGCTCCTTTTGACCGCAAGCGGAAAACTCACGGCGATGTGGAAAGCCCCCCATGACGGGCCATGGCCTGCCTGTCTCTTCCACCTGGGCGTGTTCCCCCATCTGTCCCTGGCCGGTTGAATCCGCTTTCATGAGCAGTCGGATTCCCCGGCACAGGCAGAATGCCCAGCGCCGTCCGCCCCTTTCCGAGCAGGTACGCCGCCGGAAGGAAAGAAACGTCGCGCACCTGCTTTGGGAGCAGGGAGTCTTTGAGGAAATACGCCGTCTTCGCCGGACAGGGCCAAGAAGGTTATGCGACTTACGCCTTTCCGCCCCAAAAGCCCGCAGGCAAAGCGCGAAGCTCCCGCCTCTCTTCAGTTCCGCTTCTTGCCGGAAAAACTCTCCCCACAAGGAAGAGGCAGATAAAAGAGAAAAGACGCTTCGAAGGTTCCGCCCGCAGAGTGCGGCTGTCTTCCCATGTCGCGGCAATTCTCGGCTGTCATTGACTATCAAAACGCATGCCGCTATTCCTTGCTCAGAAGAGCCATTTTCCATCACTCTAGCGAAGGAGTTTGCTCATGGCCAACATGAAAGCCAAATATCTCGGGGACCTGCGCGTCGAATGCACCCACCTTGCCAGCGGTACCACCCTTGTCACCGACGCCCCGGTGGACAATCAGGGCAAAGGCGAAGCCTTTTCCCCCACCGACCTCTGCTCCACGGCTCTGGCAGCCTGCGCCATGACCATTATCGGCATCTATGCCCGGCAGCACGACGTGGACGTGACGGGTACGGAAATTTCCATCACCAAGGTCATGAGCGCCAATCCCCGCCGTATCGGAAAAATAGAAGTGGTGTTCGACATGCCCGACAGAGACTATACCGACCGCCAGAAGGCCGCGCTGGAGAACTGCGCGCACACCTGCCCCGTGCACCTGAGCCTTCACCCAGAGGTGGAACAGCAGTTCATCTTCCGCTGGAAGCGCTGAGCCGCATTTTGCGCATACCGGGCGCTTTGCCGGAGTCCTGCCAAAGACTCGGGCCTCTCTCTGGCCCCTACGTCGTCGGTCCGGTCTTCAGGGCGTCTTCTCTCCATGGCGCTGCCGGGGAGTCATCCCGCCACCGGGGAATTACCGGCCGTTCAGCCTCCGAACACCATAAACAACCGCTGACGAAACGCGCCCCGACGTCAGTGAAGGCCCCCGTCTTTCCGACGGATAAGGCCGACATCAGGCCATAAACGCCACGCATGCCCCGACGCCTGCCCGCTCCCACGCGTCCGGCAGTCCGGACGGACGCTCCGGAAACGTCTCCCCGGCATACCGCAACTTTCTCCCGAATCCTTCAGGGCCGCCGCAGGCAAAGCGGCGGCCTTTTTCTTCGTCTGTCCAGGGTATTCTCTGGTCCTTTTCACGGCGTAAAAAAATACCTGCCGTTCTTCGGGCATCAGCGCTCCCCTTGCCGGCCTTCAGCCCATGTTCTGAAAAGCTGGAGAACGTCCCCCGGACTGTCTGCAGAAAGCAAAGAGTCTTCTCCTGCCTTATCCAGCCCTCTGCGTCCATGCCGTAAACAGAAAAGAAAGCCGTCATGCGGCCTGCACGCCGTGTTTTTCCTTTCTCCCAGACTTGGCCGGCAGTCTCCGCCGAAAGTCTCCTTCCGAGCCTGCCGTTTTCCTTGCGCCCTTCACCACTGCCGCCTGCTTTTCCATGGCCGTTCCTCTTCCTTCTCCCGGCACGGTGACACGGGCTTTACCAAGGGCACGGCGGCATCCGCCTTCGCAAACTGATTCGCATACTACGTTTACGGGAAAACGCTGCACAAGCCGCCCGAAGTAATAAGCTGCACAGACGGGGACAGACAACGAACATCGAGGAAACCTCTTCGACCGCAGACTCCGCGCTTCCCGCACCGTATGAAGCGCACAGCAAAAGAGCCGCCTGCCAGAAGGCAGACGGCTCATAGCATCAGGCTTCGGTGCGGCAGCGCACCAAAACGCGGGAATGCGGCTTAGAAGTCAGGCGTGCATTCCAGGCTGAGGTCGTTGGGAATGACCATGACGGGAATGCGGGTCTTGCCGATGATGTTTTCGGAAGGCTTGTTGAACAGAGAACCGAACAGCCCCTTGGTGGACATGCTGCCGATGACGATGAGGTCGGCGCAGTACTTGTCGATAATCTTGAGAAGCTCTTCCTCCACCTTGCCTTCGGTCAGCACGATGGTGGTGTCGAGACCGGCGAACTGCTTGTTCACATAGTTGGTGAAGGCGTCTTCATTGGCCTTGCGGCTTTCTTCAATGAGCTTTTCCACCAGGCCCTTGCTGCCGGTATGACGCAGAATGGCTTCGTTGTCGGCGGCGACGTGCACGAGAATCAGCTTCGCGTCGTTCTGACGGGTAATGTCGTTAACGTACTGGGCCACGTCGTCAGGATTTTCAGAAAGGCTGATGCAGCAGACGATATTGGAAAAAACAGACATGGGATTTCCTCCTGTTTCATGATGAACGAATATGACGAACTCTTGTTTTTCTTCACTTTCAATAATAGGGAACATCTTGTCAAGCTGGTACTTTTAAAAACTTGTTTTCCCTGAGGGGAGCCTTTTGCCTCCGCAGGAAATACCGTCACTCGCACCGGGAGTGCACAAGCGCCCCGCCTCAAGGCTCCTTCTGTGTTCCACTCCGCTCCCGCCATTTCGCGGCAAGAGGCGAATCATACCGCAGAAAACACAGGCGCAAAGCGGAGAACGGTCCATCTCTTTGAAAAATTTTGTCTGATAAAACAAGAGGAAAGAGAAAAACAAGGCTCTCCATCCCACAAAAAACCGCATCTGCGACGGGCTTTGCCCGCCCCCAAAAAACGGACGGATGTTTCCTGTTTTGCCCTCATCCGGGCGGCATTATCCCGTTTTTTCTCTTATCTATTTTATCCCAAGTCAGGACCACCCGTAAAACGGGTGGCTTGTTCAGCCCTGTAAGGGCTTGTTACTTACTCGCGCCTTAAGGGCGCCGGCTTGAACTTCTCAGGTCGACGCCCCGTTCTTTTTCAGCGGTTCAAGC
>CALUPQ010000163.1 GCA_944322695.1 uncultured Mailhella sp.
TCGTCGAAGGAGAGCTGATTCCACTCCTCAGGCATTTCCGGCAGATGGTAGCGCGCAAGCATCTTGCGCACCACGCGCGGGGTGCCCTGCGCGGCCTTGCGGAAGTCGTGCGCGAGCTTGAGCTGCGTGAGCGGGGAATCCTGCGCGCGCACGAGGTCCTTCATAATCTGAAGCAGCACGCGGGCGGTGTTGCGCCGCAGCATGGAATGGGCGCTGCTCAGCACCTCGTCGTACAGGGCCTGAAGGGCCATGAGCCTGTCGTCGGCCTGACCGACTTCGAGGTTGGTGAGAAGGTTGATGACCGCGTAGGCCACCCGCGACACGCGGGAAATGACCAGCCCCTTGATGCCGTGCGGATGGAGATTGGCGTCGAACACCCGGCTCTGCGCCTTGTCCGGACATTCCAGTATTCTGTTGACCATGGTCAGGATTTCTCTGTCCTGCCTGTCGAAATAGAGCTTCAGCGACATGTGGCCTCTTACCCTGCTTGTGGATGAATGATAGGGCGACGGCCCGCCCCGCTTCCGCGACGGACGCGGCAAAGGAACGGCGGGTATGCATCATGCGTAAAACTCGACACTACGCTTTGTTACGCCAATGTGTCAATAGTGTTTTTTTTCACATTACGGTATCTTAGCACATCCTCTTGCCGAACACGCCGCTTGGCTCTATACTCCGGACAATTTTATCCGCAGGATGCGTCATGAACAAAGCAGACAGCCGAAAGAAGAACCTTCTGGAATTCCTCAACAAGCGCGGCTACGCCACCATCGAGGAACTGGCCCAGAACTTCGCCGTCACCCCGCAGACCATGCGCAGGGACATCAATCAGCTCGCCACGGAAGGCAAGGTGCAGCGCTTCCACGGCGGCGTGGGCATGCCGCTGAGCACGGAGAACATCATCTACGACGAGCGCAAGAGGCTCTTTCCGGAAGAGAAGCGCCGCATCGCCGAACTTGTGGCGCGTCACATTCCGGACGGGGCGTCCCTGTGCATCAACATAGGCACCACCACCGAGGCCGTGGCCTACGCCCTGCTGGAACACCGGAACCTGCGCATTCTCACCAACGACCTCAACGTGGCGCGCATCTGCGCGGGCAACCCGGGCTTCGAGGTCATCATCGCGGGCGGCAGCGTGCGCTCCCACGACCTCGGGGTCATCGGCTCCGAGACCGAAAAGTTCATCAGCGAATTCCGCATGGATTTCGGCATCATCGGCATTTCCGGCATCGACGCGGAAGGGAACCTGCTCGACTACGACTTCAGGGAGGTCTCCGTGGCAAGGACCATCATCGCCCATTCCCGCCGCATCTTCCTCGCCTGCGACAATTCCAAGTTCGGCCGCCCCGCCATGGTCAAGGTCGGACACGTGAGCCAGCTGGAGGCCGTCTTCTCCAACGGGCCGCTTCCCGCCTACTGGCAGAACATGGTCAAGGAAACGGGAGCCAACCTCTACCTGGCCTGAGGACGTCATGCCGAGCGACATCACCCATTCCCGCCGTCAGGTCGTCGTCTTCGCGCTTCTCACCGCCGCCTGCGTGGCCTCCGACGCCATGCTCTACGTCACGCTGCCCGTGCACTGGCGGGAAGCCGGGCTCTCTTCCCTGTGGGAAGTGGGCGTGGTGCTCTCCCTCAACCGCCTCGCCCGCCTGCCCCTCAACCCCCTCATCGGCAGGCTCTACTCGCGCCTTTCCACCAGAACCTGCGCCATCTTCGCCGCCCTGCTCTCCCTTGCCATCCCGCTGGGATACGCCTTCGCCTCCGGCCTCGCGGCCTGGGCGCTGCTGCGCGTGCTGTGGGGGCTCGCCTGGGCGCTGCTCAAGCTCGGCGGGCTGTTCACGGTCATGGACGTGGCCAAAGAGAACGACAGGGGCTATCTCATCGGGCTCTACACCGGCACCTACCGGCTGGGCAATCTCGCGGGCATGCTCGGCGGCGGCCTGCTGGCCGACGCGGCCGGGCTCGACATCGCCTTCTTCGCCGGAGCGGCCGTGGCCTCCCTCGCCCTGCCCATGGCAATCTTTCTGCTGAAAACCATTCCGCCTTCGGCCCGGTCGAAGGACGCGGGCACGCTGACCATGCGCTCCGCCCTCCGGCTGCTGCGCTCAAAAGAGCTGGCGTGGGTGCTCGTCACCTGCCTTTTCGTCACGCTCATCATCGAAGGGTTCTTCATGTCCACCCTGAGCGCGCTCATCGCCCATCACTGGGGCGAGGCCGTCACGCTCGCGGGCGTCGCCCTCGGCTGCGCCACGCTGGCGGGCGTGGTTCAGTCGCTGCGCTGGGGCTGGGACCCCGTGCTCGCCCCGCTCGTGGGCCGCATTTCCGACGGAAGGCTCGGCCGCGTGACCATGTTCGCCGGCGGCTGCTGGGTGGCGGCCACGCTTTTCGCCCTCACCACGCTGAACCTGCCCCTCGTGCCGTGGCTGGCCGTTCTTCTGGCCATACAGCTGTGCTGCACCACCATGACCACCCTCTCCGACGCCCTCGCCACGGACGTGGCCTCCCGCTCGCAGGCGGTGTTCGTCATCACGGCCTACACGCTGGCCATCGACCTCGGCGCGGCGCTGGGGCCCCTCGGCGGATTCGCCGTCCTCGCCCTCTGGGGCATGGACGCGGCCTATCTCGCCGCGGCGCTTCTGCTCGCCCTCTTCGCCATGAAGTGGACCTTCCGTCCGCCCGTGCCGCGCAGAAGATGAAAGGCGGCCGGCAGCGCGCCGCAGGAGCTTCCGGCGAAAAATGCCGCTCCCGTGCAAAGGGTGCCGGGGAGACGCCGAAGCGCTCCGCCTGCGCCGCACTCGGTCAGCAATCGCCCCCGGAGGCCGGGCTTTCTGCAGCGCGCGTCTCTCCGGCTCCGCAGGGGGCGTCCAGAAGCGAGAGCGTGATGAAGGAAGCGCCGTATTCGCGGAACATGCCCAGCGCGTCGGCATGACGCAGTTTCGAAGGCACGCGGTTCACATTGGCCTGCCGCACGTATTCCCACGGCCTGCCGAGGCGGGCGATGTTGTTTTCCCGGCTCCAGGCGGCGCGGTCGTAGGGGAGGTACACGTTGAGCCAGCGCCTGACCTGCGGCAGAAAGCGCGGCCCGCGCAGGCCCACCGGGTCCAGCGTGACGAGAACGTCCGTCCGCACGTCCGGACAGGCGGGCAGAACGTCGCGCGCAAGGGAGCTGCCGCCCCAGCTGTGCCCCACAAGCACCACGCAGCGCCCGCGTTCGCCGTAGAAGCGCAGAAGACGCCGGGCGGAAGCGATTTCGTCATGCTCGCGGAAATACACGTCGAACCCGGGCCCGAGCAGCGCGGGCATTTCCAGAGCGACGGCATAGGCACGGCCGAAAAAGCCGTCGGTGAAACCGCCCATGACAAGGCACAGGTGGCCCGGCACATCCACGGTCGCACTCCCGAGCGCCTGCATGAAGCGCTTCTCCTCCGCCGCCGAGCGCACGCGGATGCCGAAACGTTTCTGCAACCTCAGGGGATTCCTGTTCCAACGATAGGAAAAGACCAGCGCCACGCTTCCTCCTTCTGTTTTCCTCCCCGCAAAACGCGGAAAAGCCCCTTCAGGGTAGCCTGTGACGCCGAAGATGTCAACGGCCGATGCGGGCGCCCGCGGTGCTCCGCCCGCCCGCGTCCCGAAAAATGAAGGTCGTGGCGTGGGGATGTTCCGGC
>CALUPQ010000164.1 GCA_944322695.1 uncultured Mailhella sp.
CCCCATGGCCACCCTGCGGACGGGAAGCGCATGCGTTTCCCCCTGCCCGTCGTCCCGTTCCACCTCGCCCCTGAGGACGGAAAGCGCCCCCCGGCACGCTGCCGGCTCTTCCAAAAGCTCGCCGTTCTCCCCAGCTGACGGGAAATGCCCTGTCCGCCTTGACTGCGTGAGGGCAGTCTCCAGCCTGCGGACAGGAAAATGACTGAGCGTTTCCCCTGATGGGTGACGGAGCTCTCCGACCCTGCAAGCAGGAAGCGGCCTGAGACGACGCTTGGCGGAACATCCCCCGCTCACGGCGGGCGCGGCATCGAAAGCGCCTGCCCACGAAGCCGCGGGATGCGGCGGGACAGGCCCGCTTTCGCCAAGGCTTCCGCACGCCCCATGCGGCGACGCCTCCCACGCCGGAAGTCCAGGACGGCAAGAGCGTCCTTTCCGGCAACGAAGGCACGACGCTCCCCATGCCCCCCTTTCCGCCACGCAAAAAGGCCGGGACGAACCCGGCCTTCATGACGGCAATGCCGCGCGCACCGGGGAAATCCCTTCCCCGGACACGGCATGACTTATTTGGAGTGTACGGCGTGGAGCCCTTCCGGCGTTTCAAGAACCCTTCTGAGGTGTTCGACCACGTCCTGGTCCAGACGGGCGTCGCCGGCGAGCTCTTCAAGCGCCTTCCTGCCGCTCATGCCCTCGCGGTAGGAGCGGGCGCTGACCATGGCGCAGAAGGTGTTGAGCACGGCAAGCAGGCGGGCTTCGGGCAGGATGTCCTCGCCCTTGAGGCCGCGGGGATAGCCGGAACCGTCCATGCATTCGTACATTTCATGCAGGGCACGGGCGATGGGCAGGTCGAAGTCGATGTTTTCCATGAGCTGGAAGGCGTGGTCCGGGGCCTTGCGCACCTCGGCCAGCTCCTCGGGCGTGAGGCGTCCCTTCTTGGTGAGCAGCTCGCGGGGAACGAAGAGCTTGCCCACCTGGGACAGCAGCGCGCCCATGACCACGGTCTGGCGGGAATCCTCGCTCATGCCCATGTCTCTGGCGACGAGTTCGCCGATTCTTGCCATGCGGTGGGAATGACCGGCCAGGTACGGGTCCACGCTTTCCTCGGCGCGGATGAAGGCCTCGATGAGGCCCCGCTGCTGCAGGCGGGCGCGTTCGCTGCGGCGGCGGAATTCGGTGATGTCCTTCATGGAGACCACGGCGCCGCGCAGGCTGTCGCGCATGTTCTCGCCGCCCGAATCAAGGAAGGGGAAGAGCGTCACGCGGAAAAGCCGCCGCTCGTCCTTCTGCATGAGGTGGATTTCGCAGCCCTGCTCCTTGTTGCTGATGGCCACCTGACGGATGCGGTCGAGCAGCTCGGAGGCGGCCTCCACGGGCAGGCAGGAGAAGATGGCCTGGTCGCTCACCTCTTCCTCGGGCTTGCCCACGATGGCGGCGAAGGCGGGGTTGCACATGTGGATATGGCCCTTCACGTCGGCCATGAACAGGCCCACATCGAGGGAGGAGTTCACGTTGTCGAGCAGCTCCTTCTGCCTGGAAACAAGCTGATGCAGGCGCTTCATTTCCGAAGCCACGGCGCGCTGCTGGCGGCCGAGGCCCATCCACCACAGAAGGCCGCAAAGGAGCATGAAGCTGAGCCAGCCGAGCACGCTGACCGCCACCACGGGCAGCGTTGCGCGAAAGAGCATGGCATCCATCACGGCCACGGGCGTTTCCTGAACGATGCTCCAGCCAGGCTCCGGCAGATAGGCGGACATGGAATAGACCTGTCCGCCGCCTTCGGCCACGCTTTCGCGCACTTCGAAGGGAAGACGGCCGCCGGCCTTCGTCATGGCAAGGTTCAGAGTCTCGCCAAGGGCCACGGGCTCCGGCGGCTTCAGTCGTCTCCATTCCCTGCCGTACTTCTGGACCACGTAGGCCATGGCGAGGTCGTTCTGCTTGGGCATGGCCGTGAACTGGGAAATTCTGCTGAGCACGGGCACGGTGCACATGAAGGCGGCGACGCGCCTTTCAGGGTCGTCGAGGTCGGTCACGGGGTCGAACACGTCCATGGCGAGGCCGCCGGACGTGCCGCGCACGGGCAAAAACACGCTCTCGCCGTTTTCCATGGCCATGACTGCCGCCCGGCTCTGCTGCTGGGTAAGGGGCGTGGGCGTGCTCAGGGCGGAAAGGATGGTCTGTCCTTCACGGTTGACGAGGCGGGCGTCGAGCAGGCCGTTGTAATTCATGAATTCCAGGAGGATTCTGCGGATGACGGGCACTTCTTCGGAAAGAACGGCCATGTTGCCGGAAAGCTCAATCCCGGGAGCGCCGCTGTTGATGCTGCCGGTGACACTTTTGTCCAGTCCGAACAGGTCTCCGGCGAAAAGCCGGTAGGTTTCCGCACCGCTCACGCGCAGGCGCAGAGCGGTCATGTCCCGGTTCCAGACTTCCACGGCGTGGGATACATCGTCAAGCCAGGCGCTCACGTTCTGCTCGTAGGACTGAAGCACCTCGTAGCGCCTCGACTCCATGCGGTAGTAGCAGAAAAACACGGCCACGGCTCCCGACACGAGCGCCAGACCAAGCGCCGCCAGAATCGCCGATTTTCTGGAAAAGCCGGAATATTTCAGGTTCTCTCGGCCGTTCATCTGTGTTCCTCCATCGGATACGGGCGGCGTCCCGTCTGAAAGACGCCGCTTCCGCGCCGGAAATCCGGCACATTTTCTGCCCTCAGCGGGGCTTCACATGAACCCATCGGTTCTTCTCGTTCACCGAAAACTGCGGCGCATAGTTGCGTATTCGCGAGGCGGGGCGCACGGCTTCGGAAAGGTTGTCCAGAATGGAGATGTCGTCGCCGTCGCCGTACACGGCGAGTATGGCGTGCCCTATGTCGCGGATGGTTTCCTTCACCACCACGATGCGCATCTTCTCCACCGGAACGCCGAGCGCCTTGAGCGTGTAGTACTTGGCTATGCAGTAGTCCTCGCAGTCGCCGGATTTGGCGAGAAATTCATACGGCGCGGCCCAGTAGTCCTCCCGGCCGTACACTTCCCTGTCCGTACGGTAGGGCCACCTGTTCCAGAAGCTGTTGACGATGCGAAGCTGCTCGGAAAGGGGCTTGCCCTCGGCCTGCTTCTTCAAATCCTTCCACAGCGTGGAGGAATTGAAGCGCTTTTCATCGAAGAAGATGGGAGACTTCTCGTTTCTTTTCATGGCGTCAAGCCAGCTCTGCGGCTTCTTGAGCTCCATCTGAAATTCCACGGTGCCGAAAAGCCTCGGCGCGGCATGGGCCGCGGAAGGAAGCTGCAGAAGCAGCGCGACGGACACGCCGAACGCCGGCGCGTGCCGGAAAAAGGCCGCATCTTTCATGACTTTCCGCGCTCCCGCATCTTTCTTCGCTCGGCCTGCAACACGGACATGAAAGGAGCCGGAAGCGCGCCTCCGGCTCCGTCTTCTCCTAGTCGGGCATGGTCACTTCATCAAGCGGCTCGTGGTCGCTGGGAGTCACCTTGAGCATGCCGGTGCTGATGTTCAGCGCGGGCAGAAGGTCGCCGGCAAGGGCCTTCATGCGGTAGGCCGCAATGAGGGTGTTGCCGAGGGCCGTGGCCGCCTGCGTGGACGAACTGAACAGCTCGTTCTCCGCATCGAGCACGTCGAGAAGGCTGCGCTCGCCCATGACGAACTGCTCCTCGTAGGCGTCGCGGGTGGTCTTGTTGTAGGATATGGCTTCCTGATAGAAGGCCAGCTGCTTCTGGGCGGAAAGAAGCTGCGTCCAGCTTTCCTCCACGCTCAGCTTCAAGTCGTCCATGTAGTCGTAAAGGACGCGGCGGCTCTGACGGATGCGCGCGGCCGCGGCCTTGCTTTCCGCCACGTCCGCCCCGCTGTTGAACAGGTTCCAGCGCACCACGGCGGACACGCCGAATTCCGTGGTCCACATTTCGCTCTTGCCGTCGCGGTCGGAATAGGAGGGACCGGCCTCGATGCTCAGCGAAGGGCTGTAGGCCGAACGCACCTGCTCGCGCACGGCGTTCGCGGCCTTCACGTCCTCCAGATACGCCGCCACCTTGGGATTGCCCTTTCTGGCGGCCTTGAGCACGGCCTCGGCGTCCTTGTACATGTCGGCGGGCATGGTCACAGGACCGAGATTCATGGCGGGCTTGCGGGTCAGGCGGGAGTAGGTGTCCTCGCCGATGCGAAGGGAGGCGCGCGCCTCGGTGAGCGTGGAGCGGGCGCGGGCAAGACGGCTCTGCGCCTGCGACACGTCGGCCAGAGTGTCCACGCCCCGGGCCTCGCGGGCGCGGGCCTTCTCCAGAATGTCCTCATGGCGCGCCACGTTGTCCTGCGCGAGCTTGTATATCTGCTGGCGGCGCAGCACGTCCACATGGGCGATGATGGCGTCGAGCGCGAGCGTGTTGGCGTTGTCGAGCACGCGGTGGTCCAGCGAACGGTAGGTGGCCTCGGCTTCGCGCACGCGGCCGCGGGTGGCCCAGCCGTCCCACAGAGGCTGCGTCACGATGAGGGAGGCCGAAGAATACGGCGCGGCCTCGTCGTACCCGTAGGAGCGGGTCGTGCTGTCGCTCAGGCGGCCGAAACCGCCGCGGGCCGTCAAGTCCACGCGCGGACCGTAACCGGCCTTCGCCCTGTCGATTTCATGACCGACGGCGCTGCGGTTTTCCTGTATGGCCTTGAGCGAATTGTTGTTTCGCAGCATGGCCTCGACGGTTTCCTTCAGCGGAACGGGCTCGTCCTTCGCCGCGAAGGCGGGGAGGCAGAGCGCCGCGCTCAGGCAGCCGGATGCAAGCAGAAGGCAAAAGCCTTTCATGGTGAAGGCTCCGGCAAAACGGCGGTCGCCGCCCTGCGGCTCTTCCCCATGCCGGAAAGAGTGTGGAGGAAACATACGCAATCCTCATCTATCGAGAGTAGTTCTGAACGTTATCTGTCCGCCTTGACCTCTGCCGAGCCCGTCCTTCACGGTCCCCTCACCGCAAAGAAGGTACGAGCTCTGTATGAAGAGTAGCGCACGAGGCGAAAGCCAGTCAAGAAGTATTCTCAACAAGGCTTCCAGCCCTTGAAAAAAGCCCTTTCCCGGCGGGACGGGAGTTCACGCCGGAGGCCGCGCGCTCTTCCAGCCCCCCCCTTCGCCGGGACGAAGACACGGAAGCCCATGCAAAGGGGAAAAACGTCGACCAGCCTCCCCTTCCGCCGGGACGAAGAAGGGAGTCCGGCCCCTTTCCTCTTCCGGGCGGGGCCTTTTTCGTCAAAGCCGCCCTACTTCTCCCGCAGGGCGTTCTGCTTCGCCTTGAGTATGGGCTTGAGCAGATAGTTGAGCACGCTCTTCTTGCCGGTCATGATGTCCACGGTGGCCATCATGCCGGGCATGATGGGCAGCTCCTCGCCGTGATGGACGATGGCCGTCTTCGGGGTGCGCACCTTGACCTGATAGTAGAACTCGCCGCGCTTGTCCTCTATGGTGTCGGCGCTTATCTGTTCGAGCACGCCGTCGAGCCCGCCGTAGATGGAGAAGTCGTAGGCGGAAATCTTGACCATGGCCTTCTGGCCCGGCCGCAGGAAGGCCACGTCCGCCGGGCGCACCCGCGCCTCCACGAGCAGCGTGTCGTCGAGGGGCACGATTTCCATGATGGGTTCGCCGGGCTTGACCACGCCGCCCACGGTGTTGATGTAAATCTGCTTCACCGTGCCGCGCACCGGGGAGCGCAGCTCGGTTCTGGTCACGCGGTCGCTGCCTGCGGAG
>CALUPQ010000165.1 GCA_944322695.1 uncultured Mailhella sp.
GGCGGAGGGGTCCGCCTTGCCTTCGGCGGCGCTCGCCGGCTGCACGGGACCGGAAGAGACCGGAGCCGGCTAAGCCTTGGGCGTTTCGGCAACGGCAGGCGCGCCGCTCTGCGTCATGTCGGAAGAACTCTGCGTCTGCGAAGGCCGGGCCGCATCAGCGGCGGAAGCGTTCTGCGTAGTCATGGCCTCTTCCGGCGCGACCTCCTGACCGGAAGACGGCGCCTGTTCTCCTGCGGAGGCCGGAGAAGGCGGCGTTGAGGAAGACTCCGGCGAGGAGGTCGCCCCGGAAGAGGCAGTCGAAGCGTCGGGCGCATCCTGCAAAGCGGCCTGAGGCTCCGAAGTGCCGGGAGCTTCCGACACCGGAGAGAGCTGCGGCTCCGAAACGCCGGAAGCCTCCTGCGACGCGGTCTGCGACGCCGGAGCGGACAGAGAGCCGGAAACTTCATGACCGACCGATACGGCGGCAGGCTTTTTCAAAGAAGCTGGGGCCTCCGCCGTTTTCTGCGCGGGAGCGGGAGATTCGACGGGAGAAGGCGCGGTCTGCACGGCGGGCGATGCCGGAGCGGCGGAAGCGTCCGCCTTTGCTTCGGCGGCGCTCTCCGTCTGCACGGGACCGGAAGAGACCGGAGCCTGCGAAGACTTGGGCGTTTCGGCAACGGCAGGCGCGCCGCTCTGCGTCATGTCGGAAGAACTCTGCGTCTGCGAAGGCCGGGCCGCATTATCGGCGGAAACGTTCTGCGGAGTCACGGCCGTGGCCGGGGCTGCCTTCTGACCGGTCAGCACCGCGGCCCGGGACTCAAAAAGGTCTGCCGCCCGGCGGCAGATGTCCGCAGCCGTGCGCGTGGCCTCGTCCGAGCAGTTGTGCCTGCTCAGCCACTCGCCGAGAAACACAAGTTCGGCATCGGACAGCACGGCGCTTCCGGCACGGCGGCGGATGGCATAGACCATGTCGGCCCGCGCACGCTCCTGTCTTTCCGCGTGCACGCCGGCCGTGCGGGTGCTTTCCTCCATGCGGCGGCCAAGCTCCGCCACTTCTTCCCGGTTTCCCGCCTCGCGCGCCCGGGCAAGCGCGGTGTAGGCGCGGGCAAAGGCGTCGTTGGCCTGCTTTTCCCTGTCCTCGGCGCGGCGGATGGCGGCGGAAAGGGCCGGAACGTCCGCCTCGGCCGCCGCCGAAAGCGATGCGGAAAGACGCCGGAACGTTCCGGCGTACACCTGGAACATGTCCGCCACCTGCGCATCGGACAGCGTGCGTCCGCCCCGCTCTTCACGGGCGGCGAGCTCCATTTCCTCCACAAGGCGCGGCGCGTACATCCGGTACAGGGCTTCCAGCATGCCCGGCGTGAACACGTAGTTCAGAATGACGGAGCGGCTTTTCATGGGGTCCCGCTCCACGCTGCGCAGCGTGGAGGAGTTGCTGTAGCGGAAATTCCCCCGCTCAAGCGTGACGGAGGTGCGGCCGGGGCGGCCCTCACGGCGCGAAGGCGTGTAGCTTGCCGCCAGCCAGCGGCCCATGTCACGGACGAAGGCCCCGGTCACCACGGAATCCTGACGCCGTTCCTCCACCGCAGGCGGGATGTCCTGCACGGGACCGGAAACGGCATGGCCGCCGGGCACGGAGCTTCCCCCTTCCTCCATGGCCTTTTCCACCCGGGCGAGCAGCTCGTCCCTGGGGTCGGCCTTCACGGGCGGCGGCGCGGAACTGAGGGCGGAGGAAAACTCCTGCGCGCTCTGCACCTGCCGTATTCTTCCGCTCTTCTCCCCTCCTTCCTGCACGGTGGAAGAGACGGAGTCCTGCGTCTTTTCAGGTGCCAACGGCTCCTGCTTCGTCACGTTCCTCACGGCGCTTTTCACCGCTTCCACGGGCAAGCCGCCCTCTTCGGGCAGAAGGAGCCACGCGGCCCCGCCCAGACAGCTCAGAACAACGACACAGGCGGCCACTTTGCGGAAGGAACGGGAGGACTGGTCCATGGGAGAGACGCTCCGTCTTGTCCCGGAAAGGCCCGGGACGGCTGAGGACAGGATAAATTTACACTTTCCTCGTTTTAGCGTATTTACCTGCGTCTGTGAAGAGCAAAGCCGGTACCTCGGTACCGTCCCCTGCGGCCGCCGAGGCGGACCGCTCCCGCACCATCCGTTTTTTCTGCGAGGTTTTCCATGAAGTGCCGCCGCTGCCACGCACGCGCCGTCGTTTCCCTGCCCAGCCACAACACCGCCTTCTGCCCCGAATGCTTTCTGGACTTCTTTTCCCGGCAGGTGGACAGGGGCATCCGGGAGCATAAGCTCATGACGAAGAAGGACCGCGTGCTCGTGGCCCTTTCCGGCGGCAAGGACTCCCTCGCCCTCATGCTCGAACTCGGGCGTCAGGGCTACGACGTCACCGCGCAGCACATCGACCTCGGCATTCCCGAATCCTCCCCGGCCGCGCGCGGCGTGGTGGAACGGTTCTGCGAAAAGTACGGCTTTCCCCTCATCATCCGCGACATGGCGGCCGAAGGGCTGGCCATTCCCAAGGTGAAGGCCGCTCTGCGCAGGCCCGTGTGCTCGGCCTGCGGCAAAATCAAGCGCTACTTCTTCAACCAGACGGCGCGGGAAGGCGGCTTCAACGTGCTGGCCACCGGCCACAACCTCGACGACGAGGTGGCCCGCCTCACCAGCAACACGCTGCGCTGGGACAGGGCGTATCTCAGCGACCAGGGCCCCCTGCTGGAAGACTCGGACGGCTTCACGAGAAAGGTCAAGCCCTTCTGGAGAGTCACCGAATTCGAAACCGCCAACTACGCCTTTCTCATGGGCATAGAAAACCATTACGCCCCCTGCCCCTACAGCGAGGGCGCGAGCTTCTCCACCCTGAAGGGGCTGTGGCTGGAGCTTGAGGAAAAGATGCCCGGCCGCAAGATGGACTTCTATCACGGCTTTCTGGAGCGCGGAAAGCCCGCCTTCAGACAGGAGGAGGAAAAGAAGGGCGACGTGCTCTCCCCCTGCGTGCGCTGCGGCTACCCCACCTCCACGGAGATGTGCGGCGTATGCCGCATCCGCGAAGCGCTGTCCTCATCCTCTGAAAAATCCCTGTAACAAAACGAAACTTGTCTTTTTCCCCGAAAGGCCTATTCTGACCACAGTACCGGCAGGACTCCCCTTTTCCCCTTATTTATCAAGGAGTTCGTCCATGAAGCTCAGGTTTCTTGCCGCTGCCGTCCTTTCCCTTTCCCTGTGCGGCTGCGCCTACGACCCCTACGGGCCGGACGTTTCGGGAAACGTGGCCTTCAATTCTTCGGGCGTGTATGCAGGAAGCGTCGGCGTCGGTGTCGGCACGGGAGGATATTATTCGCCGGGATACTTCGGCACATCCCTGCTCTTTCCCGTGCTGCCGCCCCCTGTGATTGTGCGTCCGGCGCACCGCCCGCCGCCTCCTGCGATTCTTCCGCCGCCGCACAGGCTGCCGCCGCCGGGGCTCAGGCCTCCGACGCACCGGCCGCCGCCTCCCGGAAAACCGCCGGTCGTCGTGCCCGGAAGACCGGGCGGACCCAAGCCGCCCATGATGCGCCCCCCTGCGGGCGTGCACAGACCTCCCGCCATCGCTCCGGGAAAACCCGGAGGGCCGAAGCCTCCCGTGATGCGTCCTCCGGCGGCAGGTCACAGGCCGCCCGCGGTGCGTCCCCCAGGCGGAGGGCCCAGGCCTCCCATGGTCCGCCCCGCGGCGGGCACGAACAGACCGCCAGCGCTCCGGCCCTCGGGAGACGGACCGAAGCCTCTGGTCCGGCCTTCCGGCGGCAGGCCCTCCTCCGGCCATCCCGGCAGGCCTCAACGATAATACGCCGTCAGACCAAAAGCCCCGCGACCATGCCGCGGGGCTTTTTTGCACCCTCCGCCCGGCCCGCACCGGCGCCAGGCCCGGGCGCTTCGAAAAAAAAGGCCGGACTCCCCAAGAGGCGCGCCTGCCGGCAGGCGCGCACGAAAAAACGGGCGCACCCCAAAGAGCACGCCCGCCGAAACGGCACCGCAACGCCGCCGGACTATTTATGGAAAAAGAACTTCATGCACCAGCAGAACACGGGCACGAGCAATATGACCACGTAAAGGCGCACCATCTGAAACGCCATGATTTTCGGCAGATGCTCCGCCGCGTCGGCCAGGCCTATGACCGCGTTGAGCCCGCCCGGCGATGTGGCGAGAATGGAGCTTGTCACGTCCATGTCCGTCATGTGACGGACCACGAAGGCCGAGCCCAGACCGGCGAGCAGCAGAATGGCCGTGCTCAGCACCATGACCGGTATCTGCGACTTCATGCTGGAGAGCATGTCCAGCGAGAGCATGGCGCCGACGCAGATGCCGATGGCCAGCTGTGCCGCGTTGTAGAAAAAAGACGGCATCTGCACCGTGGAAAGGCCGAGGAGCTTCACCGCCATGCTCCCCACCACGGCTCCGAGCATGCAGCCGCCGGGAATGTTCAGGTATTTGAAAAGACAACCTACGACGGCTCCACTGACAACAAGCAAAAGTATCTGATGATTCATGGCGGACCTCGATGTTCTCTGTCCTTTCAAGATAGCTTGAACTCTCACCTTTTGTAAATCCTTCCCGCATGTTCCGCCTTTCTGCATCAGTACCGGAGCGGCACATCCGCACACTGTTGCAATGCCTTGTACGTTCATGCAGAGAAAGAAACATCCTTCCCTTCCCAGTCTGAAGAACGGCACACCTGAAGGAAGAGGCCGTTTTTCTGTTCGCCTGAACGTCTCAAAGAGAAAAACCATGCGCCGCAGACATGGCCGCAGCCGCAGAAAAAACGTTGCAAAAACACAGAAAAACATGAATGGCGGCCTTTACGCGCTCATCCATGGGATGAAAAACACATAATCGTGACAAAAAAATCTTTACCGTTTTCTCTTTTCGGAAAAAACGTCGTCTTTTCTGCAACCTGCCGCAAAGGCCACGCTTTTCCGCTCCCCGCCTTGACAGAAAAAAAGCCTTTTTCTATGGTGAAGAAAAGTTTTCGAGTCGGTCCGGCTACAGTCGTGGTGCCATGCCGTTCCGACCTGAGCTTCCGCTCACAGGGTGGTTTCCGGAAACGGGGCCGCCTCCCGAAATGCCGTTTCGGCATGGAAAGAAAACGCTGCGACGAACCATGCATGGATACTCCGTATTCATGGTTCTGGTGTTTTCCGCTGTGGGCAATACCGGAAGGCGCGCACAGGCGCGGCATGGAGAATCGCATGAAGAGACTTCCCCTGTCTTTCGGGTTGCACGGCGGCGCATTCGGCAGTCCCACATACGGCCGGATGCGCGGCATGACGCACGCACTCCGCGGCGGAACAAAGACGCCCAGTCCTCCGCGCCGCCGCACTCCTCACCCGTCCTTTTCCCGCAAACGTCCGCCTGTCACGAAGGCTCGTCCCCCGCGTGCCGTCATGGCCCTGTTTACCGACTGCTTCATGAATGATGTGGGCTCGGCCCTCGCGCGTCGTCATGTCCCGCGGGGACGAGTCGCCGCACGCCTTCCTTTTCCGCCTCCGGAAGGTGTTCCGCTTTCCGGAACGCCGCGGGCCCGAGGGAGGCTGTGAAAGCGCCCTCCGCACGACCGCGCCATGACGGGCCCGCCCACATGTTCCCATGGCGCAAGGAAGCGCTTGCCCGAAGGCGCTCTTCCTGAACCGGCCCCGGCCCTGACGCGAGCACGTTGAAGGCCGCTCGGCAACAGCCGCAGAGCGCCCGGGGCGTTCGCCCCGCCAGGAACGCTCCCGCGCCCGTCAACACGAAAACCGTGCGGAAGGGATGCCCCGCCCCTCCGGTTCCGACGAAGGGCGCGCCCCTGAAGAAGGCTCGCTCCAAAGCCGGAAAGCCCCCATTCCCCCAGTCCTGGTCCGGAAAGGCACGGCGTATCCCGCAGCCTTTCCGTTTTGAAAGGCCTCCGCGCTGCTCCCGCGGAGGCCTCCTTTCTTCTTCGGAAGGAAAGCGTCGCCCATTCCCATGCTTCCCTGCGGCGGGCAACAAAGCGCTTCCCCTTCCGGCACGACGCCTTTCCCGTGCCGGACAACGATGCCGTTACCGCCTTCCCCCTTTACGAGCGGCCTTTTTTTCCCTACATAAAGCCGATAGGCAAATTTCCGCCGGATACGGGCATTGTGGCGGAAAAGCTAACGAATCTGCCCGTCGCCATACAGCACCATTCAAGGAGGCTCTGCCCTATGCCGCAGCTGATTTACGGAGTC
Source organism: uncultured Mailhella sp. (assembly GCA_944322695.1). Classification (GTDB taxonomy): domain Bacteria; phylum Desulfobacterota; class Desulfovibrionia; order Desulfovibrionales; family Desulfovibrionaceae; genus Mailhella. The sequence goes on from CALUPQ010000165.1 coordinate 6,210, forward strand.
TGGGACAATGTCGTGTACGACAACCGCGGCTCCGCGGCCCCCACATTCCCGCAGGATTTGCCGCTGGAACTGTTTGAGCAGTTCAACGAAGGGAACCCCACGGAAGTGTTTCTCAGCAATCGTGGTTTCCTCGTCTTTTCCCGTACCGCCAGCCTCGTCTGGGCGCTGTGGAAGCATCATCAGCGCCTGGCCGCCGAATCCTGCGGCAAGTGCTCGCCCTGCCGCGCGGGCTCGCCCATCCTTGCCCGGGAACTGGAAAAGGCCTGTCACGGCGAGCTCGTGAACTGGGAAAACGTGCGCGACATCGCCGTGCTCATGCACGAAACCTCCCTGTGCGGCGTGGGCCGCACCGGCACCACGGCCCTCATGGGCGCGCTGACCCATTTTCCCGACGAGCTGCGTCCCTTCCCCTTCCACGGCGACGCGGGCTTCTATTCCGTGACCACGAGCCCCTGCATCGAGGCCTGCCCGAGCCACGTCAACGTGCCGCGCTACATCGACTACCTGCAGGACGGTCATAACGACCTCGCCGCGGGCGTGGTGCTCAACCACTATCCGCTCGCCGGCAGCTGCGGCCGCGTGTGCGGGCGCTACTGCGAAAAGGCCTGCCGCCGCGCCAAGGTGGACGCCCCCGT
>CALUPQ010000166.1 GCA_944322695.1 uncultured Mailhella sp.
AAAGTAGCGTTTGATACGAGCAATCTGTTCATGAGAAAGATAAAAAAGTTCCTTCATGGCATCCTCCCTATGCCGACAATAAGAACTTTTTACCCTTTTGGCAATTAATGAGTCCTGAGCCTAGGCAGAACAAGCGCAGTACAAAAATAAAAAAATATACAAATCAATATGTTATAAAAATATCCAACTTCCGTATCCCGTTTCGGGAACAGATGGCCGGCCGAAAAAACGCTCCTTTTTCCAAAGAAAAAGGACGGAAAACCGTCCTCTTCTTACGCAGCCGTCAGAAATCTCACCTTCTTTTTTCGAAACGCCGTCCCAGCCATGACCAGAAGCAGGAAACCGCAAGATACATGGCCGCCGTGACAAGCCACAGCTCGAAGGTCATGCGGGAAACCGCCATCACCTCAAGGCTCTGAAACGTCAGTTCCGGCAAAGAAATGGCCGAAGCCAGCGCCGTTTCCTTGAACACGGAAATGCACTGCCCGGCAAGCGGAGGAGCCATGAGCCTGAGAGCCTGCGGCGCAATGACAAAGCGCAGCTGCTGCCAGCCGTTCATGCCGAGCGAGGCCGCGGCATCCCACTGCGTTTTGTCCACGCCTTCCAGCCCTCCGCGCACGATTTCCGCCACGTACGCGCCGGAATAGACGCCGAGCGTCAGAACGGCGGCGGCCATGCGGTCCATCTGTCCGGGAGGGGCGAAAAGCGCGGCGCACAGGCTCTGCGCCCAGCCGGGAAAAGAGGATACCAGGTCTTCCACATAAAGAAACGGCTCGGTGAAAAAGGAGCCCGCGAAGAAGTACACCAGAAAAAGCAGCACCAGCGGCGGGGTGTTGCGAAGAACGGTGATGTACAGAACTGCCGGCAGCGCCGCAAGACCGCGCTGTCTTGCGGAAAGCGCACCTACGAGAGCACCGGTCACCAGAGCGACCAGAAGCGACCAGAAGCCCAGCCTCAGCGTACCGAACAGCCCCTTGAGCAGCATTCCCGCCTGCCATGCCCCGGAAGAATCCCGGGAGACGACGTAAGGCCAGAGCGCCGCCCAGTCCCAGGAGTGCGCCGTCACGTTCACGGAGCGCCAGCAGAACGCCGCCGCCAGGAGCACGGCCGCAACGGCGAGCAGCACATCCCATGAATTCAGGCTGCGCCAGCTTCTTGCCGGAGAATGACCGGGAATGAAGTTCAGTTGAGTCTGCTCTGCCATGCGTCGGACTTGAACCAGTAGTTACGGCGTTCCTGAAGCCAGCCTTCCTCTTCCACAAGACGAATCCAGCCGTCGAACACGTTGAGGGTGTCGAAATCCCCCTTGGGCACGGCAAACGCCACAGGCTGAGCATCCAGCCGGGCTTCGAACTTCTGCACCAGCACGTCGGGGTGACGCAGCGTTTCCATGGCGGGAAGCGGCGCACTGGACACAAAGGCATGCGCGCGGCCGGAAAGCACTTCCTCCACGGCGGGAGCCTCATCGTTGAACATGCGAAGCGTGGCCTTGGGGAAAAGACGGCCCGCCGCCGCGGCCGCGGTGGTGCCGGTGCGCACGGCAATGGTCACGCCCTCGCGGTTCAAATCCTCCTGAACATGAATGTCGGCGGCCTTTTCCCTGTTCAGGGTCACATCCACATAGGCCCGGTCGTAGGGAATGGAAAAGTTGACGGAGAGCAGGCGCTGGGGAGTGATGCTCATGCTGCCGATGATGACGTCGAACTTGCCGGAAAGAAGCGCGGGAATGATGCCGTCCCAGTTCGTGGGCACAAGCTGAAGCTTCACGCCGAGGTCCTTTGCCAGCCTTTCCGCCACGTCTATTTCAAAGCCGATGTACTTCCCTTCCTTATCCTGCATGGCCCACGGCACAAAGGAGGAGAAACCCACGCGCAGGGTGCCGCGCTGCATGACTCTTTCCATGACGCCGTCGCGAGGAGCGGCCGTTCCCGGAGCGGGAAGGCAGAGCGACAGCCCCAGAGCCACGAGAAAAGCGGTAAGAATATGTTTCATATATGCTCCTTTCTTTCCAGAAGCCGGGCAGGAATGCTGACCAGCGATGTGAGAAAAAGATAGACGGCCGCAACGAGCAGCCACATCTCAAAGCTGAGAAACGTGTCGGTGATGATGACGCGGGCGCGCATGGTGAGGTCCGCCACGGCAATGGCGCTGACAAGCGAGGTGTCCTTGACGAGGGAAACAAGCTGCCCTGCCAGCGCGGGCAGCGCCTGTCCGAGCGCCTGCGGGATGATGACGAGCCTTGCCGCCAGACCTGTGCTCATGCCGAGGCTCATGGCCGCCTCCCACTGCCCCTTTGGGACGCTGAGCACGCCCGCACGGAAAATTTCCGCCACATAGGCCCCTTCAAAAAGCCCGAGGGAAAGCACCGCGGCCGTAAAAGGCCCCACGCCGAGCACGGGAGCGACGACGAAATAGACCATGAACAGCTGCATGAGAAGCGGCGTGTTGCGCAGCGCACCGAGAAGCAGCCCGGAAAGCAGCCGCGCCACGGGAGAAGCGCAAAGACGCATGAACGCCAGCAGCGCGCCCGAGGCACAGGCCAGCAGCAGAGAGGCCGCCGTCAGGCGCAGCGTGACGTAAAGCGCATCCACAAGGGCTCCGGACCGGAACGTCCCATCTTCCCACACGCCCACGAAACGCCACACGCGGTACCACTGCCAGCGATACTGTTCGGAGGCGGCATCCGCAATCCACCACCCGAAAGCCAGCATGAGGGCAAGAAGCAGCACGGGCCTCCACAAGGCCCGGATGCGCCGCCTGCGCGCATACTCGACACACAAGTCTGCCATGGCGTCAGCGACTCAGCGAGGTCTGCTTCAGCGAAGAGCCCTCTTCCAGTTTTTTCCGCACGGAAAGGCTGTCCGGAGCCTGCGTCACGGTAGCCTGCCCCTGAATGAATTCCGCGGCGCTGCTTTCCGCCAGTTCTCCGGCCGAAGCGTCGCTCAGCACGGTCACCTTGTTGTACACGTGTTCGGTCACCATGAGCACATAGGGCTTGAGCACGGGGGCTTCCACGTCGATGACGACGAGATAGTACTCCCGGAACTTGCGCGGAGCATCGCTGTAGCCGGTACGGCACAGCACGAGCCAGTCGTCCTTGCCGTCGTTGTTCCAGTCCGTCACGGCCACAAGCTCCAGAACCACCCGGTTCATGCCCTGCTCGATGGTGGCGCGGGAATCCTCCAGCGTCACCTTCGCATCGGAAGTGAGCATGGCGCGGAACGTGGGCGGCAACGGCACGCGGGAGTTCGGGAAGCGGAAGGCCGGAGACAGCCTGTCCACCAGAATCCTTCCGGCATCCTTCGGACGGGAGGAAAAGAGAGGAGCATACCAGTCTCCGCGCTCATCCACCATATTCTTCTTCAGCATCACGGGGCGCATGGCGCGGGACATGGCAACGAACTGACCGCCGTTCACGGCGTCCACAAGACGGCTGTCCCTTGGGGCGCACCCGGAAAAAAGAGAAAAGCCCGCCAGCAGGGCGAGGCAGGCATATGCCTTGTTCATGACGTTTCCTTCTTCTGATGTTCACCGGCCCTCGGAGGCGGCCTTTTTCCTGCTTTCCGTCTTCACGCCGCAGCGCGGACACAGGGGAGCAAGCTCGCACGCATCGCAGTCGGGCTTTCTGGCATCGCACACGTCGCGCCCGAACCATACAAGGCGGTGATTCACATCCCCCCATTCTTCACGGGGGAATATCCGCATGAGGTCCTTCTCTATCTTTACCGGGTCGGTGTGCTCCGTAAGCCCAAGGCGGAAGGACAGTCTTTTGACGTGGGTGTCCACGGCCAGCCCCTCATTGATGCCGAAGCCGCCCCAGAGCACCACGTTGGCCGTTTTTCTGGCCACTCCGGGAATGGTGACGAGCTCCTCGATGGTCCGCGGCACCTGTCCGCCGAAAACTTCCGTCACCCGTCTGGCCGCTCCCAGCAGGTTCTTCGCCTTGTTGTGATAGAACCCCGTGGGACGTATCACTTCCTCAAGCTCCTCCTGCGCAGCTCCGGCAAGGGCCGCAGGGTCCGGCCAGAAGGAAAAAAGCTTCGGGGTAATGGTATTCACGCGCGCGTCGGTACACTGGGCGGCAAGCACGGTCGCCACCAGAAGCTCCCACGGATTCGCATGGTCAAGCATGGTTTCCGGCTCGGGATAACGCTTCTTCAAAAGCGCCAGTATGGCCGCAGCCCGCTCCGTCCTCTCCTTTTCCTTGTTCTTCATCCCGTATTCCTTGACTGAGGAGATTGCCTCTCCGGCAACGGAACAGACCATACGCAAGGGCCGAATCGCCGCTTCCGAAAAGAAGCCTTAAAATCATCCTCTATTCACCAGCGCAAATCAACCGTTATTTTACAGGAGTTCCCCGTGCCTTCCGAACATCATGCGCCGGCCTTCTGCGGACAGCCGGAAAAACGTCCGGATAGATGCGTCAGTTCTGCGGAAGCTGAGAATAATGAACGTGCACGATGCGCCAGTCGTTCTCCCCGCTTTTCATGAACACCTGGCTTTCCCTGCCTCTGGTCGTCACGGGCAGGCCGTCGCTGCGCCGTACCGCCTCAAACTGCCAGTCGAACTCCGCCACGGCAAAGCCGTCGAACACCTGTATGGAGGGCTCGCTCAGCAATGTGAGCCTTCTGTCGGAAAACGCCCCGCCCATGATTTTCTGAAAAACGTCTCGGCAATATCCTGCCAGCCGGAGGCCTTTCCCCTGGGAAAAATCATGGAAGCCCGCTCATCGGCAAGCCAGACCTTTTCCGCCGTTCCTCCTTCGCCGGCCATGTTCACCGCCTCGCAGTACCCGTCTATCCGATTTCGTATGATGCTGCGGGCATCCTCCCCTTCCTGCGCAAAAACGGCTGTTCCCGGCAAAAGCACAGACAGCACAAGCGCGGCGCACATCTTCATGCCCATGTCCGCTCCTTTCATGGTTTGACATCAAATAATTTGATATCAAACTGTTTAGAGAAAAAAGCACCCGCTGTCAATCCCTTCATCCCCGGCAGGCAGAAATGCTCCGGTCACCTCACGGACGCGCCACGGGGCGACAACATCCCGCCATCCGCTCTTCCCCGGCCTCTTATCCATCCGTTCTTTTCCGCTTCGCGGCGCCCCTCCGTCCAAAAGCGCTCTTGTCAAAGTCCCCCGCATATCGTTAAAAAAAGAAAGACGCACGCCTGTCATCCTGCGAACCTATCCATACGGAGTCCTGCATGATTCATCTTTCCGGTTCCCTCGCCTTTGACCGCATCATGACCTTTCCCGGCCATTTTGAAGACCATATTCTGCCTGAAAAGCTGCATTTTCTGAACGTATCCTTTCCCATCGACCGTCTTGAAGAAAAAATGGGCGGCACGGCCGGCAACATCGCCTACACGCTGGCGCTGTTTCAGGAGCGTTCCGCCATCTACGGCACCGTGGGCAAGGACTTCACGAGCTACGGCAGGAGGCTGTCCTCCATGGGCATCGACCTTGGCGGCGTGAAGGTCGACGACGAGGATTTCACCGCCTGCTGCTACATCATGACCGACCAGAGCAGCAACCAGATAAACGCCTTCTCCCCCTCGGCCATGAAGACCCCGGCCTTTCCTGAAAAGACGCCTGCCGTCTCCGAAGGCGACTGGGGACTCGTCGCCCCCGGCAACGTGGACGACATGGTGAACCTGCCCGCCTTCTACCGTGAACACGGCATTCCCTACATTTTCGACCCCGGCCAGCAGATTACCGTGCTCGGAGGCGAACAGCTCACCTCCGGCCTTACCGGGGCGCACGTGCTCATCGGCAACGACTACGAAATAGAGCGCATTGAAAAGATGACGGGGCTCAACCGCGAACAGCTGCTTGACCGCGTGGAGTATCTCATCGTCACCTTCGGCGGCAAGGGTTCCGTCATTCTGCACAAGGACGCCCGTCCCTACGATGTTCCCGCCGTTCCCGTGGAAAAGGTCGCAGACCCCACCGGCGCGGGCGACGCCTATCGCGCCGGTCTGCTCAAGGGACTGACCAAAGGCATGGGCATGGCCTTCTCCGCGCGCCTCGGTACGGTGGCCGCCAGCTTCTGCGTGGAACAGTACGGCACGCAGCTGCACCGTTTCTCGAAGGAACAGTTCCAGGAACGCTACGAGTCCGTGTTCGGGCCCATGCCGGTACTGAACTGACCAACATTTCCGCTCCGAAGGTCGTTCCTTCCGGACAATTCATGGCCCGCAGACGCGGGCCTTCTTCATGCACGAAGGGCTTCTGCCGAGACCCGGCAGAAGCCCTTTTTCATGCTGTGACGAAAGCAAGACTGAAAAACGCGGACGGACACTCTACAACAGGGCGCTCTCTTTTTCCGGCCTCCCGGAGAAGGGGAAAAACGCCGTCGGGCGCAGGGCCGTCCGCGTCAGGCTCATATGTCTATCGCTCCGCATCCACGTCCACAAAGGCGAACTTTTCCACGTCGAAAAGACCGCGCGCCGTGAGTTTGAGACTGGGGATGACGGGCAGCGCCAGAAAACTCAGCGTCATGAAGGCGTCCGCGCCTTCCCAGATATGATAATGGGAGTTCGCAAGCTGCAGAAGTTCCTTCAGGGCCGCAGCCACCTCTTCCGCGCTCTTCTCGCTCATGAGCCCGCCCACGGGCAGCGGCAGCGCTCCCAGAACGCGCGAACCGGATACCATGACGATGCCGCCCTCCATGCGCTCCAGTTCGCGCACGGCAAAGAGCATGTCCTCCTCGTTGTCTCCGGCAACCACGATGTTGTGCGAATCATGGGCAATAGTGGTGGCTATGGCACCGTTCCTCAGTCCGTAAGAACCGTCCAGAAGCCCGACGCCGATTTTTCCCGTGGCATGGTGGCGTTCCAGCACGGCCAGCTTGATGAGGTCGGGGTTGCGGCAAAGCTCCACTTCTCCGTCCGGCCCGGTTTCCACCGAGCGGACGACGCACTCCGTTATCAGGGAGTGAGGCAGAAGCCCAATGACTCTGGCCTTTCCAGAAGGCACGCGCACGGAAAACGGTTTTTCCGGCAAAGGCGCAAGCACCACGCTTTCGTGCAGCTTGCCGGCGTCCATGACGGGAAGAGAACGAAGCATCTTCCCCTCCTGCGCCACAAGCTCCCCGCCCGCCCAGCAGGACAGGACCCGGAAATCCCTGAGGTCCTCCACCAGCACAAGGTCGGCTCTGCGGCCGGGGGCAATGCCGCCCCTGTCGCGCAGGTTGTAGCATTCCGCGGCGTTCAGCGTGGCCATGCGCACCGCGCTCACAGGGTCGAGCCCGTACCGCACCGCCATGCGTACGTTGTTGACGATATGCCCCCTCTCAAGGATGTCGGCAGCCTGCCTGTCGTCGGTGCAGAACAGGCAGCGGCGCTGATTCTCCGGCGTCAGCGCGGGCAGCAGCTTCAGCAAATCGCGCGCAGCCGAGCCTTCGCGCAGAAGCACGTACATGCCGCAGGCCACGCGCTCCCGAAGTTCCTCTTCCGTGGTGCATTCATGGTCGGTACTCACGCCGAGGGCGGCGCAGGCCTCCAAATCCCTGCCGGAAACCAGCGGAGAATGACCGTCTATCACTTTCCCGGCCGCCAGCGTTCTTCTCATCTTTTCCAGAACATCGGCGTCCCCGGCCAGAAGTCCGGGCACGTTCATCATTTCCGCAAGACCGCCCACCCGCTCTTGCGCAAGAAGAGGAGCGATGTCGTCCGCGCCGAGCACCGCCCCGGCATCCTCCACAGGGAGGGCGGGGACGCAGGAAGAGAGCATGATGCGCACATCAAGCGGCAAATCCCGCGAAGCCTCCAGCATGTAGCGTATGCCTTCCATGCCCTTGACGTTGGCTATTTCATGCGGGTCCGCCATGATGGTCGTCGTGCCGAAAGGCAGCACCAGCTCGGCGAAACGGGCCGGACAGAGCATGGAGGATTCGATGTGGACATGCCCGTCGATGAAACCGGGCAGCAGCCAGCGGCCGCCGCCGTCCACCACCTGCCGGGCTTCGAAACGGCTGAAGCCGAGAATGCGTCCCTGCCCGAAGCTCACCGAACCTTCGCGAATCTCGCCGTTGAACACGTCCATGATGCGCACGTTGTCGATGCGCACGTCCGCAGGCATGCGTCCCGTGGCCATGGCCCAGAAATCTCTGTTCATATCACCTCCCTGCACAGGCTTCCCTGTTTTTCATGCGAATTTCCCTGTCCACCAGCTGCGCCAGCAGAAGCGAGCACACCGTGATGCCCGCACCGAACAGGAACACGGACTGATAGCCCAGGCTCGTCCACATCCAGCCGCCGATGGCGGGAATGGTCACCGCGGGAATGTGGTTGATGGTCTGGGCGATGGCCATGTTGGGCGCGGCATCTTCGGGAAAGGCGATTTTCTGGAAGAAGGTGCGCACCGCGATGGAGAAATTGAAGGTAAGGCTGTCGAACACATACAGAAGCACGATGAGATACTCGTTTCTGGTCCAGGCGTAGCCCATGAATATGATGAACGCCGAGATGTACTCGATGGTCATGAGCCTGCGCTCGCCGAGCCTGTTGATGATTTTGCCCACCAGGGGGTTGAACAGCCAGTTCACCGCATAGTTGAACATGAACATGAGAGAGACGCTGCGCACCGAAAAACCGAACTGCTCCACCATGAGAAAGACGGCGAACACGGAAAATATGATGCGGCGGCCGCCCATGAGAAGACTGAGCACATAAAACAGCCAGTAGCGCTTCTGCGGCAGCATTCTTCTGCGCTGCTTCGGCGGACGGCTGCCGGTAAGAGGATGCACGAGGCTGAAAAAGCCGAGAAGCAGACCCACGGCTCCGGGCACGAAGAACAGCCAGACGAAGCTCAGCTTTTCGGAAAAAAGAAAGACGAACACGGAAATCATGAGGCTGCCCCCGGCCACCAGACCGCGGAGACGTCCCATGACGATGGGCGTCTGCTTCAAATCGAAATGCTGAATGGCCAGAGAGTTGTTCATGGCTTCGAAGTAGTGAAAGCCGAAGGACATGAGCATGCTGGTGCAGATGATGGGCACGAAGGAAGGGAAGAAGCCGGTAAGCATGGTACCAAGGCCCGCCGCCATGACGGAGAAGGCGGCCAGCCTGTGTTCCTTCATGAAAAAGAGAAAGAAAATAAGGGTGACGCCCAGCAGTCCCGGCAGCTCGCGCAGCCCCTGCACAAGGCCGCTCTGCGCAGGAGTGAGCCCGGCATAGTTGACCACGAAGTTATTGTACAGCATGGTCCAGCCCTGCATGGCCACGGTGGAACCGAAATTGAGCATGGCCATGAAAAGCAGAACATTTCTCTTGGACTCGGGAAGGCCGGTAAAAAGCGCCATTGTGCAACACCTTGAAAAAAGAAAAGAAGACCTTTTCTAGTGTATTCCTTATTGCCTTTTCCGTCAAAGGCCGGAAAAACCGGCGCCGTCCCCCCCCCTTTCTCCCGTCCTTTTCTGTCCTGCGGGAAGAATCGGGCAAGAAAACGGCAGCATTGAAGCTACCGTTCCCTCACTCATGCGGCTACAGAAACAGAGTCACTTATCCAGAAGGAGACTCTTCATGAAACACGTCATGATACTCACCGGTGCAGGTCAGATAGGCATGGCCATAGCCAGACGAATGGGCTGCGGCAAAAAAATCATTGTAGCAGGCAAAAGCAGGGAACACGCCGAAAACATTGCCGGCATCATGCAGGAGGCAGGGTTCGACGTCACCGCAGAAGTGACGGACATTTCCTCCCGGGATTCCATCCTGAATCTTATCGGGACGGCGCAATCCTTCGGCGACGTCACCATGCTGGTCAACGCGGCCGGAGTGTCTCCCAGTCAGGCTTCCATAGAAGCCATACTGTCCGTGGACCTGTACGGAACCGCCGTACTTCTTGAAGAAGTCGGCAAAGTCATAGTCAGCGGCGGCACGGGCGTCACCATATCCAGTCAGTCCGGTCACAGGCTCCCCGCGCTGGGAGCGGAAAAGGACGAAGCTCTGGCCCTTACGCCCACGGATGAGCTGCTCAACCTCGACTTCCTGCAGCCGGAAAACATCCGCGACTCTCTGCACGCCTATCAGCTGGCCAAACGCTGCAACGTGAAGCGCGTCATGGCCGAGGCCGTGAAATGGGGCATGAGAGGAGCGCGTCTCAATTCCATTTCTCCCGGCATCGTGGTCACGCCCCTGGCCATCGATGAGTTCAACGGTCCCCGCGGAGACTTCTACAAGAACATGTTCGCCGGCTGCCCGGCGGGACGCCCGGGCACCGCGGATGAGATTGCCGGCGTGGCCGAACTTCTCATGAGCGAAAAGGGAGCCTTCATCACCGGGGCCGACATCCTGGCGGACGGCGGAGCCACGGCATCCTGGTACTATGGGCCGCTGCGTCCGAAGTCCTGAGCTTCCCCCTTTTCCGCCGGAAAAACCGTACGGCGCTCTTCTCTTCCGCGTCCTTCGACGAAAAAATGTCCGACCTTTTTCCTCCCGCCTGACGTTCCTTCACTTTTCCCCCGTGACAAATGCCGAACAGACACTACCTTATGAAAAGCGACGAGGGCTGCCTCCGCCGCAAAATCCTAACAAAGGAGATTCGTCATGAACGCACAGGTGGAAACGCTGCTCAAGGAGCAGGTCAACAAAGAATTTTTCTCCGCCTATTTCTATCTGGCCATCGCCAACTACTATCAGGGCAAAAACCTGGACGGTTTCGGCCACTGGTTTGAAATGCAGGCCCGCGAAGAGCAGGAACACGCCATGAAAATCCTGAAATATCTCCAGGACAACGGCGTGAAGGTGGAACTCGGCGCCATTGCGGCTCCTTCCGCCGACTTCAAGGACACCAGGGAACCTCTTGCCGCCACGCTTCGCCATGAGCAGTACGTGACGAGCCTCATTCACGCCATCTACAAGCAGGCGCGCGACACCGACGATTTCCGCACCTGCCAGTTCATGGAATGGTTCATCGCCGAGCAGGGTGAAGAAGAAAAAAGCACGGGCGAACTCATCGCCAAGTACGACCTCTTCGGGGAAGATTCGAGGAGCCTGTATCTGCTGAACGCCGAGCTCAAGGCCCGCGCCTGAAACTGAACTTCCTGTAAAAAAAAAGAGGGAGCGGCAGTGCCGTTCCCTCTTTTTTCATGATTTTTCCGCAGGTCGTTGTCCTCTTTACCCGAAGCTCAGCCCTCCGTTCCTCTTGAAGAGGCACGAACGGATGAAAAGCCCGCAGGCCTTTGTCGTACGGATGAAGTCGACGGCCTCAGCCATGCTCACGCTACAGCGTCGCATACTCCAGAAGGCCTTCGCCCTGAACAAGACTTCTCAGAAAGGCGTTGTTATGACCGTGTCCGGAGCAGGCCACCGTGAACGCTCCGAAAAGCGGCGTGCCCAGCATGGCCATGTCACCAATGAAATCCAGCATCTTGTGGCGTACGAACTCGTCGGGGAAGCGCAGGCCCTCTTTATTAATGACGCCCTCGTCTCCCACAACGATGACGTTGTCCAGCGAGCCGCCGCGGGCAAGCCCACGACTGTGCAGGTATTCCACTTCCTTCAGAAAGCCGAACGTCCGCGCAGGGGCGACTTCCTTCTCGAAGGACTCCGGCGTAATTTCCAACGCAAAATGCTGCTCGCCGATGGCGGGATGAGGAAAACGGATGGTGTAATCGACACGAAAGCCGTCATGAGGACGCACGCTGATGGACTTGCCGTTCGCCTCCAGCGAATATTCCCGCGTCACGCGGGCCACGCGGCGGGGAGCATCCTGACGGCGGAACCCGGCCCTGCGCAGCGCCTCCACGACCATTTTTGCCGAGCCGTCGAGAATGGGAACCTCTCCGCCCTGCACATGGATTTCCACGTTATCGACGGCCATGCCGTTCATGGCGGCCAGCACGTGCTCGATGGTGGAAACGCTGGCCTTTCCGTCGCTGATGGTGGTGGCGAGCTCGGTGGTGCTCACCGCCTCCGGCCGGGGCAGAAGCAGGCGCTCCCCATCCTCGGCATGAATATGAAAGACGATACCCGAATTTTCCGGAGCGGGCCGGAATTCCATGCTGACCTCACGGCCGGAATGGAGGGAAACACCCTTGCAGCTGACAGCTCCGCAAAGAGTGGTCTGAAGCATGACACTTCTCCTGAACGCCGCAGCCTCATGCCGCGGCATCCCCGGACGGACCGGGGGTTTATACGCTGAAGCGCCTCACCGCAAAAAGGAATCTATCCTTTCCGGCAAGGTCAAGCCCCGTGCGCGTATCCATCCAGTATGCGTCCGGGCACAACGCCCGGCACGCTTCGCCCTGAAGATGACCATGCTCCATGAGCAGCAGGCCGCCTTCCTTCAGCAGGGCGCGGGCCGCCGCTTCCACGGCTCGGGGGTGCTCCAGCCCTTCGGGCCCGGGCACCAGCGCGGAACGCGGCTCAAAATTCCTGACGCCGTCGTCAAGCGCGGCGTATTCTTCTTCACTTATGTATGGGGGATTGCTTATCACAAGGTCGAACCCATCCCCGACAAGGGGCATGGGTTTCGTAAAATCGGCCTGAAGGAAACGGACCCTGTCCGAAACGCCGTGCGCTCCGGCATTGGCTCCCGCCACCTCCAGAGCCCCGGAAGAGATGTCCACGGCCGTGCCGTGCCATGACGGGCGCTCCGCCGCCAAGGTCACGGCAATGCACCCGCTTCCTGTTCCGAGGTCCAGAAAACGAATCTCCTCCCTGCCCTGAAAAAATTCCAGCGCCGCCTCTATCAGGTGTTCGGTTTCCGGTCGGGGAATGAGGGTGTGGGAGTTCACGGAAAAATCCCGGCCGTAAAATTCACGGCGGCCGAGAAGATAGGCCACGGGTTCACCGGCAAGACGACGTTCGAGCAGCGCGTCCAGTTCCGCTTCCGCCCGGGGCGGGATTTCCTCTTCGGAATGGGCGATGAGCGCAACCTTGTCTATGCCGAGCACATGGCACAGGAGGAGCGTGACTGCAAGGGCGGGCGACTCGGTACCGGAAAGACGGGCCGTTGCGCGTATTTTCCATTCCTTTCTGGTCATAATGCGGGGAATCTAGCACAGGAAGGTCAGCAGGACAAGAAGTGCCATGCCGCTTCGGTGCAAAAAGAACATACCTGAAAGGCCATGACACAAAAGTCCGCAAAGGGCCCATCCAGTCGCCACGCCTTCAAAAGACGTCAGGGCGAGCCCGAGCCAGCTGCCGACTCATCCAGACGGACCAGCACGGGCCGTTTCTTTTGAAAGACCTCCGGAAGCGGCCTCCGGGACAATCTGGAAAAGGCGGAAAGAGCCCTCCTTCGAAAAGAAGGCCCCTTTCCGCCTTTTCCGGAATCTACTCCGTAAAGCCGATATCTTCCGGAAGGTCCTTCCGGGAAGCCTCGGCCCGGGCCAGCTCGTCGCAGCGTTCGTTTTCCGCATGGCCCGCATGGCCCTTGAGCCAGTGAAAATGCACCTCATGCCGGGAAAGCAGCTCAGGCATGCGCTTCCACAAGTCCTGATTCTTCACCGGCTTCTTGGCCGAGGTAAGCCAGTTGTTGCGCAGCCACCCGGCAAGCCAGCGGTCCTTGATGGCCTTGGCCACATACTGGGAGTCGGTATAGAGCTCCACGATGCAGGGTTCCTTCAGCGCGCCCAGCGCCTCCAGCACGGCCAGAATTTCCATGCGGTTGTTGGTGGTGCGGGCAAAGCCGCCGCTCATTTCCCGGCGCGCCCTGCCCTGCGGCCCGTCGCAGGAAAGCACGGCCGCCCAGCCGCCGGGACCGGGATTGCCGAGACAGGAGCCGTCGGTATGAATGGTAACGGTCTTCATGGACTACTTCCCCGCTCCGTTTTCCGCCGCACGACGCGCGGCCTCGACGTGCTCCTTGCCGTTGTTGTGCAGCAGGTACTGGGAGGTATAGTAGAAATCCATGAGCTTCTGACGCATGGCAGCCGCCCTTTCCGGCTCCTCCGCCCTCAAGTCGCGGGCATTGTTGTCGGGCGTGCGCTCATCCAGTCTGTACATGGCGTCGCCTTTGGGACGGATGGCATACACGTAGCCGTCTTCCAGAAGAAAACGGGTGGTGTCGGTATCGCTGATGAAGACGACGGCGTCCTCATCGTTAGCCGGGTCGAACAGGTTTCTGCCGAGCGTGTTGGTGTAGTAGTCGAGCCCGGCCAGCGAAGCCATGCTGGGCAGAACGTCCGGCTGAATGTGGGGCGCAGGGTTCACGCCCGGAGCCACCTGCCCGCCGGGGGCGTAGATGAGCAGCGGCACGTGCCAGGCCTGAAGGTTGCAGGCCCGTACCGCCGGCGTGATGTTGGTGGAATTGTTGTTCAGGCCGTGGTCCCCGAAGACGACGAAGACGGTGTCGTTGAACCAGGGCTGCTTTGACGCCTTTTCAAAAAAACGGCGCAGGGCATGGTCGGAAAGGTGCAGCGAGCGGTACTCGTCCGCGCTCTCGTAGCCGTACCAGGCAAGGGCCTCGGCGGAGGGGTCGGGCGGAGAGACGTAGCCTTCGTTGTCGTCCGGAATGGTGTAGGGACGGTGGAAGGAGGCGGACTGAATCACGGAAATGAAGGGGCTGGGCCCGTTCGTCAGCACGTCCACGGCTTCGCGGAACATGGCGATGTCGGACACGCCCCATACGTCGGTATTGGGAGCCTCCCAGGCCGATTCTTCCAGAAGGTGCAAATCCTCCACGTTGTGCTGAAGCATGCCGCGGATGTTGGCCCAGTTGGCGTTGCCGCCTATCATGTAATATTTCTCATAGCCCCTGAACTCGTTGAACACGGAGGACTGGTCCACGAGCTTGGGGTTGCGCGAGGTGGTGCCGCCGGAATGGTTCACGTCCGGCACGCCGCTTATGGTGGTGAACACGGCGCGGGCCGTGGTGCGGGTGGGCGCGTAGAAATTGGGGTAATACAGGCTCTTGGCCGCAAGCTCCTTCAGGAAGGGCGAAGGGTCGATGTCCTTGCCCATGGAAGCGGGCATGGAAGGCGCAAGGGAGGTGCGCTCCCAGCAGAGCGATTCCATGATGATGATAACGATGT
The DNA here is from genome assembly GCA_944322695.1 of uncultured Mailhella sp. GTDB lineage: Bacteria > Desulfobacterota > Desulfovibrionia > Desulfovibrionales > Desulfovibrionaceae > Mailhella. The sequence continues at coordinate 14,984 of CALUPQ010000166.1, forward strand.
TGGGGCGCTTTTCCATGTCCCTGCCGGGGAAATGCCGGACATAGGTAAGAGGCTCCGAGCCTTCGGGTACGCGCAGGTAGGCGGCCATGCGGGGCCAGGCCTCGCGCGTGGCTTCCACGTTCGGCGGAATGGCCTTGCCGTAATTGCGGGTGTCGTACAGGTTCTGGATGGGATTTATGGCCAGAAGCGCGATGTTCTTGTCCGCGCTGAAGTAGGCGTTGCTCCAGCGCAGCGGAAAGAAGTTGGAGCTTATCTGTCCGTAGCCCACGACAAAGAGCATGACGAGGGAGGAAACCGTGACGAAGGCGCGCCACTTGCGGCTGCACCCCTCGCCGCCCTTCCGGGGACGCACGGGAAACGCCGCGTGGGAGCGCAGGAAACGGGCAAACAGCCATACGTACAGCGTCACGACCGCGGCAAAGGCCAGCGTGATGAGCACCACGGGGTAGCTCTGCCACACCATGCGCACGGATTCGGACGGGTCTTCCAGAAAGACCTTGGCCCCCATGTCGATATGCTGGTGCAGATAGAAGAAGAAGCCGAAGTCAAACACATAGACGAGCATGGCGCCGGCGGCCATGAGTCCGGTGACGAGGCAGAGGACAAGCCGCACCACAGAAAAGCCCTCGCGCGAGACGGCGCGCTCAAGACGCGGCCAGAGCAGGCAGAAGGCCAGGGGCAGCGTCATGAACACCGCCATGCGGGCATCGAACTTCAGGCCTACGTACAGGGCGTGGGCGATGTGCCCTCTTTCGGTGATGTCCGGCAGAAGAAAATACAGAAGCGCCAGTCTTGCGGCGAAAAAAAGCGCCGTATTGACCAGAATGAAGACAGCGATGTCCACAAGCGGCTGAAACGCCGCAAAAACGGAACGGCGAGAGCTCATAGTTGCTCCTTGGGTCGGGAGAGGCGCCGGGGCGTCTCCCGCAAAAGAGGCTACACGCGGTCGGCGTATAGCCGTTCGAGGAATTCTTCCATCACGTCGTCCATCTGGCTGATGAACGGCGAGAGCTTGAAGGTACGGCGGCAGGAAGAGCACTGCATGTAGGCTTCATGGCAGGTGCGGCGGATATCCAGCGGTTCGCCGCATTCGGGACAGGTCAGCGTGGTTCTCGCCTCGCGGGGGGCAAAATAGAAAGCCATGGTATCTCCAGATAGTCGGTTGTCGGAAAGCGGGGCGCGGTGAGGCGCATCCTGAAAAAGGCGGAATCGAAAAGACCTCTACAGAGCCTGTCTGTAGCGCAGGGACTGGCGCAGCGTCTCCCTGTCCATGTACTTCACCTCCGCCCCCAGCGGAATGCCCTGGGCAAGACGGGTGACGCGCACTTCCGGGAAGCGGGCATTCACCTGGTCCTTCACGAAGGTGGCCGTGGCCTCGGCTTCGGCCGTGGCTCCGAGGGCGAGAATGAGCTCCTGCACCCGGCCTTCGGCAAGGCGGGAGCGCAGACGGTCCATTTCCAGCGTTTCCGCCGGACTGTGGTCCAGAGGAGCCAGAAGGCCGCCGAGTATCATGTAGTAGCCCTTGTAGAAGTTGCCCTCTTCCATGGTGAGCATGCTGTCCCACTCGGCCACGAGGCAGAGCTGACTCTCGTCCCGCTCCGCATCGGAACAGATGGGACACGGGTCGGAATCGGACAGGCCGCCGCAGCGGCTGCAAAGGTGCAGGGTGTCACGCAGTTCATAGATGCCCCTGCCGAGACGCCGCACTTCGGCTTCGGGCCATTTGAGCAGGGTCATGGCGGCGCGCAGGGCGGACTTGGGCCCGAGCCCGGGCAGCCGGGCGAGCTGGTCCACGAGATTTTTCAAAGGTTCGGGAATGCGCTGCACGAAAAATTCCTCTTGTTTCAAAAAAAGAACATCTTCCGAAACCGAGGGCCCCGGAAGAAACGCCCCTCCCGCGAAAGAAGCGCGGGAGGGGAAAACGGACGAAGGATACGCTATTCGACGAGATGTCCCAGACGGGAAAGACGCGGCGTATGGGTGTCGGCGTCCCAGGACCAGTAGATGCGCCATGCCTTGTCGTGGATGTAGGAGCGCGGCACGCAGCCCCAGGCGCGGGAGTCCTCGGAGTTGTCGCGGTTGTCGCCCATGACGAAGTAGGAGTCCTCGGGCACGGTCACGGGGCCTATGTTGTCCAGCCTGCCGATGACGTTGGGGTAAAGCTGCTGGATGTAGTCTTCCTTCACGGGCTCGCCGTTGCGGTAGAACTGCTTGTTGCGCATTTCGATGACGTCGCCGGGCAGGCCCACCACGCGCTTGATGTAGTCCGTTCCGGGGTCACGGGGATACTTGAACACGATGATGTCCCCGATTTGCGGGTCGGCCCCGCGGAACAGATACTTGTCGGTGAAGGGAATCTTCACGCCGTAGATGAACTTGTTGACCAGAACGTAGTCGCCTATCTGCACGGTCTGAAGCATGGAGCCGGAGGGGATGGTGTAGGCCTGGAGGAAGAAGGTACGGATGACAAGGGCCAGCACCACCGCCATAAGCAGCGCTTCGCCGTACTCGCGAAACATGGAAGTGCCTTTCTTTTCTGAATATTCTGACATATGAACGAAAAGGCCGCAAAGGCCGCGGTTGAAGGTCGTCGGAAAGAGCGGACGAGCGGGAGATTAGCACGGCCGGAAAGGTCGCGCAAGACGACATTTTCCGCTGTTTTTTCCAAGGGTAATCATGCGTCGCCGCCCTGCGGCCCTTGCACCGCAGGGGCAACTGTGGCAGATTGAATCCGCATCCCACAGGAACGGAGAACTTCTCATGATTCAGATACCTCAGGGCTTCCGCCTCGCCGTGGCCAACGCCGATTTCCGGGGCAAGCATCTCGACCGCAACGACCTTTCCCTCGCCTTCAGCGACACTCCCGCCACCGCCGCCGGCGTGTTCACCACCAATCTTTTCCGGGCCGCTCCGGTACTCGTCTCGCAGGAGCATATCGCCGCCTCCTGCGACAAGGGCGTGCGCGGCGTGCTCTTCAACTCCGGCCAGGCCAACGCCTGCACCGGCGAAAAGGGCCGCGAGAACTGCCTTCTCTCTCTCGACATGGTCAGTCAGGCTCTGCGCAGCGCAGGTGAAGAGGTATCCTCCGAAGAGCTCCTTCCCGCCTCCACGGGCGTCATAGGCGCGCAGATGGACATGGACAAGTGGGCCGCCGCCGTGCCCGCGCTCGCCGCCTCCCTCGGCAGCGTGAATCTGGAAGGGCTCGCCCGCGCCATGATGACCACCGACGCCTTCCCTAAAATGGCCGGACGCGAACTTGCCCTCAAAGGCGGCACCGTGCGCCTTGCGGGCGTGGCCAAGGGCGCGGGCATGATTTGCCCGAACATGGCCACCATGCTCTCCCTCGTCATGTGCGACGCCTCCGTGGAGCCTTCCGTCTGGCGCGAGATGTTCCGCCGCGCGGCGGACGCCACGTTCAACCGCGTGAGCGTGGACGGCGACACCTCCACCAACGATTCCCTCTACGGCCTTGCCAACGGCGCTTCCGGCGTCGTCGTGGAACAGGATGAGCTGCCGATGCTGGAAGAGGCCCTCACGACCGTGCTCGGCGAGCTCGCCTACATGCTGGTGAAGGACGGCGAAGGCGCCACCAAGGTCATGCACATCCACGTCACGGGCGCCGCCTGCGACGAAGACGCCGAAAAAGTGGCCCGCACCGTGGGCCATTCCCAGCTCGTGAAGACGGCCATGTTCGGCCGCGACCCCAACTGGGGCCGCATCGTGGCCGCCGCCGGCCGCGCGGGGGTGAACTTCGACCCCATGGCGCTTCGCGTGACGCTGTGCGGCGTGGAGCTGTTCCGTGACGGACGCCCCACGGACCTCGATTTCGACGCCCTGCTCGAAGAACCGCTCAAGAACGTGGACTTGCCGCTGGACATCGTGCTCGGCGAAGGCAAGGGCGAAGCCCGCCTGCTCGCCTCCGACTTGTCCCACGGCTACGTGTCCCTCAATTCCGACTACCGTTCCTGACAAGGCATCCTCTCATGGTCATCGGCGTTCTTACCGTGGAATACGCCCTGCACGGCAACGATTCGCTCAAGGGCAAGCGCCGCGTGGCGAACAGCCTCAAGCAGAAGGTGCGCAACACCTTCAACGTGGCCATCGCCGAAGCGGGAACCGAGGAGTCGCTGGTGCGGCTCCGGCTTCAGGTGGTATCGGTAAGCAACAGCGAAAGGCACATGCAGTCGCGCATGGACAAATGCCTGCTCATGATGGAAGCCGTGTGCGAAGAAGAAATGGTCTACAGCGACCTCGAGTTTTTCTATGACGACTAAAACTTCCGTTCCCGAAGAAGTGCTCCTGGCGCTGCGGCGTCATCAGCGCGTGCTCATCGCCGCGCACGCCCATCCCGACGCCGACGCCATGGGCTCCTGCCTCGCCCTTGCCTGGGCGCTGCGCTCCATCGGCGTGGACGCGCTCGTCTTCAACGAAGACGGCATGCCCTCGTTCCTGAAATTCCTCACGCTCCCCGGACCGGTGCTCACCAGCCTGGAAAGACTGCCCTGCGAGCCCGAGCTCGTGGTCTGTCTCGACTGCGGGGACAGGGCGCGCCTCGGCGAAGCCATCCAGCCGCTGCTCGACCGCGTGCCCACCGTGAACATCGACCATCATCTGGCCAATCCGAACTTCGGCACGGTGGCCAACTGGGTGGATGCCGACATGGCCGCCACGGGCGAAATGGTGGCGCTCATCGCCGAAGCCCTGCGTGCTCCGCTGAACGGCGCTCTGGCCGAAGCCCTGTATGTGGCCATTTCCGCGGACACGGGCAATTTCAGCTACGGCAACACCACGGCGGGCGCGCTGCGCCTTGTGGCCGACATGGTGGAGCAGGGGCTGGACCTGCCGCGGCTTCGCGAAAGCATGGAGAACAACTGGACCGAGTCGCGCCTGCGGCTGTGGGGCCGCATCATGCAGGAAACCCGCCTTCTTGAGGACGGCAGGCTCGCCGCGGCGCTCATCACCCGCGACACGCTGCGCGAGTGCAACGCCACCCGGGAAGACGCCGAGGGACTCGTGGAACAGCTGCGCAGACTCTCGGGCGTGCGCGTGGCGCTTGTGCTGCGCGAAGAGGAAAAGGACGGCAAGGTGCAGACCAAGGCCAGCCTGCGCTCCTCCGGAAAGGACAACGTACGGGACGTGGCCGCCCAGTTCGGCGGCGGCGGCCACCGCAACGCCGCCGGAGCCACTCTTCCGCTCGATGCGGAAAAGGCGCTCACCGTCATGCAACCCTATATCCGGTTCGTCTGGAACCGGCTTCAGTAAAGTCTCACTACAGGCCGCCCCGGGACGGCGCTTTCCCGGACCATCACCATGAACGAGATTCGCTTCCACAAAATGCACGGCTGCGGCAATGATTTCATTTTCATCGACAACAGGGAGGCGAAGGTAAGCGTTCCGCAGATGTCCTCCTGGGCCGTTACGCTGTGCAACCGCAAAACGGGCATCGGCGCCGACGGCCTGCTCTTTCTCGACAGCACTCCCGAAGACAGGGAAGGCGACTTCATCTGGCATTTCTACAACGCCGACGGCTCGCGCGCGGAAATGTGCGGCAACGCCTCCCGCTGCGCCTCGTGGCTGGCCGTGGAGCTCGGCCTTGCCGGGCCCACCCAGTGCTTCGGCACCGACGCCGGCCTCATCCACGCCGAGGTGGACGTGGAGGGACGGCGCTCGCGCGTGGAACTCACCCAGCCCGAAGGCATGGTGCTGCACACCCCGCTGGAAGCGGACGGACAGACCTTTGACGTGCATTTCGTGAACACCGGCGTGCCCCATGCCGTCATCATATGCGACGACTGCGACAAGGTCGACGTGGAGCGCCTCGGACGCATGTTCCGCTATCATGAACATTTCGCTCCCAAGGGCACCAACGTGAACTTCATCACCGTGACCGGCAAAGACGCCATCCATGTGCGCACCTACGAGCGCGGCGTGGAAGGTGAAACGCTCGCCTGCGGCACCGGTGCGGCGGCCTCCACTTGTATCGCTCATGCACTTGGGTTGACGGACAGCTGTGTCAATGTCACTACTTCAGGTAAGGAACTCTTGGGCATTGAACTTCAGGGCGGTTCGGTCTTTCTTTCCGGCGCCGTGGCCCGTGTCTTCACGGGCGTCCTCGACCCCTCCATGTTCAGCCTTTTGAAATTCTGACCGTCCGGGGCCCAGTTGTCTGGAAATTTTCGTCATTCACTCATCCCGCTCGGAGAAAAGTATGTTTCACGGTACGATAACTGCTCTGCTTACCCCGTTCAAGAACGGCACCATCGATGAAGAGGCCTATCGCGCCCATATCGAATGGCAGATTGAACAGGGCGTAAACGGTCTGGTGCCCTGCGGCACCACCGGCGAATCCGCCACCATGAGCCACGCGGAACACGAGTCCGCCATCCGTATCTGCATCGACCAGGTGAAGGGCCGCGTGCCCGTCATCGCGGGCGCCGGTTCCAATAATACGACGGAGGCCATCAGCCTCACCCGCTTCGCCAAGAATGCCGGGGCCGATGCCGCGCTGCTCATCTCTCCCTACTACAACAAGCCCACGCAGGAAGGCATCTTCCAGCATTTCAAGGCCATCAACGACGAAGTGGCCCTGCCCATGTTCGTGTACAACGTGCCCGGACGCACCGGCTCCAACGTGCTGCCCGCCACGCAGGCCCGCATGGCCCGCGAACTTGAGCACGTCATCGGCTGCAAGGAAGCCACCGCCAACCTGGTGCAGGTGTCCAACATTCTTGAGCAGTGCCCCGAAGACTACATTCTGCTCTCCGGCGACGACTTCACCGTGCTGCCCACCTACGCCGTGGGCGGCAAGGGCGTCATTTCCGTCACCGCCAACGTGCTGCCGGACATGATGTCCGCCCTTACCGCCGCCTGCGAACGCGGAGACTACGAGGAAGCCCGCCGCCTGCACTTCAAGCTCGAACCCATGAACCGCGCCATGTTCGTCGAGAGCAATCCCATTCCGTGCAAGACGGCGCTTTCCCTCATGGGCCGCATGAGCTCCGAAGTGCGCCTGCCTCTCTGCCAGCCTTCCGAAAACACGGTGAAGCTCCTGCGCGAGGTGCTCGCCTCCTACGGCAGAATCTGATTTTCCGGGACATAGTCCCACAGAATCATAATGGGGCCCCACCGGCATAGCCGGTGGTTCCTCTGATGCGCCTGTAAGGCTTTCTTACCAGCCGCGCCCTAACAGGCGCATGGACGGTCTGACATCTGCATTTCTGTTACCGGCGGCCCGTAAACGGGCTTCCGGCATACGGGATGCTCAACTGTTCTCCGA
>CALUPQ010000167.1 GCA_944322695.1 uncultured Mailhella sp.
CGACAAGAATATAAAAAAAGGAGTTATGGCTTTATGCCATAACTCCTTGAAATTTCTGGTGGAGATGAAGAGAATTGAACTCTTGGCCTCTTGAATGCCATTCAAGCGCTCTCCCAACTGAGCTACACCCCCGTTGCGCAGATATTTCTGCCAGAATAACCGGGCATAGTCAAGAAAAAAGTGTGATTTTCCCTCAGGGAGATTTCCGGAGGGCTCCTTTGCCCTCCACGGGCAACGACTCCGAAACGGCGACAGGCTCCGTACGCATCCTTGGCAGGCAGACACCTCGTCCGCCGAGCCGCTTTCCACACCTCGTCCCTTCCGTCCACAGGCAAACGTTACCATATCTCCATACTGCCGACATCATGACGTCATGAATCTGACGCTCAATAGGCCGCGAGGGCAGCAATCCTTCGGACGGAACCCACGTAGTCTAACTCTCTGCCGCACTGCCGTCACGCACGAGCCGGAAACGAATACCGGTCGCACACGGTAAGGGCAGGCCCGGCTGAAGGTGCCTTCATCAACATAGCATTCCATATTTCGTCATATCGACCATAACGACTTTCACAGGAGAACGACCATGACAAAGAGCATTGCCCGCCGCGACATTCTGAAGATGGGCGCAGCCTTCACGGCCTGTGCCGCCGCCGGAGTGCTGACCGGAGCTTCTTCCGCCGAAGCCAAGGAAGAGAAACGCATACTCCGTGCCGGCATCATCACCGACATGCACAAGACCAGCAAGGCCGACAGCAGCACCCGCATCTACTCCGCCGCCACCGACAAGATGAAGGTGTTTCTTGAAGCCATGAAGAAGGAAAAGCCCGCCTTCGTCATCGAACTCGGCGACTTCGTGGACACTCTCGCCCCGGGCACCGACCCTGCCGCCAACCTGCGCGACATGGAAGCGCTGTTCACCTCGTTCTCCGGCCCGGCCTATCACGTGCTCGGCAACCACGACTTCGACAACCTCAGGCGCGAGGAATTCCTCGCCGGCGTCACCAACACCGGCATCGAAAAAGGCAGGACCTACTACTCCTATGATGCGGGCGACGTGCACTGCATCGTTCTCGACGCCGACTACACCCCCGGCAAGTTCCGTCCCTACGACATGAACACGCCCGAAGACACCTTCTGGACGTGGGTGGACACCATCATTCCTCCGCAGGAAATGGACTGGCTGAAGGAAGACTTGAAGAAGACCGACAAGCCCGTGCTCATCTTCAGCCATCAGACGCTGGACCGCGTGGACGAACAGGACCACAACATCAAGAACGCCTCGGCCGTGCGCGCCCTGCTGGAAGAAAGCGGCAAGGTGCTCGCCGTCATCTCCGGTCACGACCATCAGGGCGGCTACTCCAACATCAAGGGTATCCACTATGTGGTGCTCAACGGCAACGTGGGCGTCAACGATACCCGCACCTGGGAAGCCACCAGCGCCGAAAAGGGACACGGACTGCACAGCGACAACCAGTTCTGCGTGCTCGACGTCACCAGAAAGGGCAAGAACTATACCCTCACCTTCGACGGCTACGGACGCCAGCCCAGCTACAGACTTGAAAGAACTCTCTGATGCCGGCGCATCGGCCTGCCTGACGCCACCTCTCCCCGGCAGGCCGGACTGAGAATGCGGCCTTCATGCGGAACGGCGCGGTTTTCCTGAAAACCGCGCCGTTCCTTTTACGGGCATGTTCCTTCTGGCAGGGCACGGGCCTGGCCCTGCGCGCCTTTCTTTTCTCTGGCTTCGGCACCGCCGTCCTCATACAGCATCCCCATCCTGCGCATATGGGAGCGAAGAGTGAATGGTGTCCGGCAGGCTGGTGGCGGAATCCGTCCCCGTGAGCTTGCCTGAACAATGGGCGAGCACTTCGCGGATATGACGCTCCTCCATCTGTCTGAGTGTTGGCCATTCCCCCTCCTGCCGGAGTGAAGGCGTGGAAGAAACGGTACAGGCATGCCCGCCCCCGCGTCCGGCAAAGAAATCATCTCGACATGAATGCCCATTGCCGCGGACTCAAGGCCGAACTCCACAAGCACTTCGACTACACTTTCCCCCGCTGGTCGACAAAATGCTCGACGTCACGAAAAACGACGGTTCCGCCACCACTTCCTGGAAAAAGCAGCACTGATTCCGACCCGTGTGTTCCGCCCGTGGTTTAGCGGGCGGGACTCGGGGCAGACCTTCCTCTGCCTCTGAACCTCCCGCGTTTCCTTTTGAAAGGACGCGCGGGAGGTTTTGCGCATGACGGCGCGGTGCACGGAAAACTCCCCCGACCCTTCCCCTGCGATTTGACGAAAAGCCCTCTTCCCGTTAGCCTGACCGCGGGAGAACCGCCGTGAATGACAAGAAAAAAGTGACGCTTGAAGACATAAGCCAGCTTGCGGGGGTATCACTGAGCTCCGTCTCCATGATTCTCAACGCCAGAGCCGACGTCTCCTTCTCGGCCGAAACGGTGCGCAGAGTACGGCAGGCGGCAAAAGAACTCGGATACCGCGCCCCGGCAAGGCTCGCCAGAGGCAGGCTGCCGGGAAGAAACGTCGTCTTCATCGTCACGCCGAACATCTCCAACGCCTACTATTCCGGTCTCGTGCAGGCCATACAGCAGGCCGCGGACGAACACCGCTTCTCCACCCTCATCTTCACCACCTATCGCGATGCCCGCAAGGAAGAGGAAGTGCTGAACATGGCCCTCGCCCTGGGGGCGGCAGGCATGATATTCACGCTGACGCCTCAGAACCTGCGCAAGGTGGAAAAGGTGAACGCCAAAATTCCCATCGTGGTCATGGGCGACAGAAATTCCAGCCCGAAGGTGGATACCGTGGAGCTCGACAACTACAGCGCAGGCGTGCTCATAGGCCGCCACATGCTGGAGCTCGGGCACAGGCACATCGCCTTCATCACCGCCATGATGAACGCCGCCAACGTCATACGGCTGCGCAGGCTGGAAGGCGTGAGGGACACCTATGCCGAAAGCCCCGGCTGCTCCGTGCTCGTCTTCACGCGGGACTACACTCCGCAGGAAGAACTCAACAGCATCGACTTGGAACAGCGGATAGGCTATGAGCTCACCATGAAATGCCTGAAGGAAAAACACCGCGTCTCGGGCTTCGTGGCCGTCAACGACTTCATCGCCTACGGCGTGCTCGACGCCATTGCCGACAGAGGCCTTCGCGTGCCCGACGACTACAGCGTGTGCGGCTTCAACAACCTTTCCTCCTCCCGCATTTCCCGTGTCGGCCTCACCACCGTGGAACACCACACCGATGAACGGGCCCGCAACGCCTTCGGCATTCTTTACGAGCGCATCGCGGGCGGCAGCGCCGTCAACGACATCATCCGCGTCGAATATACCCATCGCCTGCTGGAACGCCGTTCCACGGCCCCTTTCCGGCAGGTTCCGCAGGAGAAATCATGAAACGCCCTCTTCTCTGCCTTCCCATCCTGCTTCTGCTCGCAGGCTGCAGCACCTGGTCGTTTTCTCTTCCCTTCATGGGAAGCGACGAGAAGGAAACAGTAAGCGCGGAGCAGCCTGAAAAGGCGAAGCCCGCCTCCACCTACGTCGTCTCTCCCCAGGCGGAGGCATTTCTCAACGAGGCCATGCAGTACTGGACCGAATCCGGAGAATGCACGGAGCCGGAAAAAGCCGCCGAACTGCTCGACAAGGCCATTGCCGCCGACCCGCTGGACCCCGGCCCCTACCTTATGCGCAGCCTGGCCCTGAGCGACCTCGGCTACATGAACGAAGCCTTCGACGATGCCACGAAGGCCATCCGACTTTCTCCCACGGCCGCGGCCTACGCCACGCGGGGCCTCATCTGCCTGAAGCAGCATCAGCCCGAAGGCGCCCGGCGCGACTTCGAGTACGCCATGACAATCAACCCAAACGAACCGCTCATCTACGTCTATCGCGCCGCAGGCGCCTTTCTGGAAGGCCGCGACGGCGACGCCTGCGACGATTTGAAGCGCGCCTGCACGCTGGGACAGTGCCATCCCTGGAACACGGCGGAAAAGGACGGACTCTGCCGCTGACTCCTCCGTCGCCGTACCTGCAAAACGCCGCCATACGGAAAGACCGCCGCTTTTAGTGAAAGCGGCGGTCTTTTTCCGAGGAGGAAGCGGGGCAGGGGCCCCCTTTCGATGCGGAAGGCTCCGTGAGCACTCCGCGAGCCTCTTACCTCTGCCTGGACGCAGAGAACAGTTCTATTCTTCCGTGGGATTCACGGAGTCGAGGAAGCGGTACGGACCGGCATAGGTGGGAGTGCCGTAAATCTGGCAGACGTGGGTGTTCCACGCCCCGTCGCGCCAGTCATGAAGCAGATAGCCGGGAGCTTCCATCACGAAGGTGTCGCCGCCTTCCGGCGAGAAGTCCAAATCTATCTGCATGGAGGCGGCAGGAGCCGTCAGAGCCATGACGCCGGCCCACTGGGTGAAGATGGGCCTGTGCATATGACCGCAGCACAGCCGCACCCACGGCGCCTTCTCCAGTATGCCGCGCAGCCTGTCCACGTTCTCGTAGGGCTCGTCCATGGCGCCCATGCCCGTGACGAAGGGCGGGTGATGCATGAACAGAAGCGTGGGAACGCCGGGACGGCGCGCCAGTTCCTTTTCCAGCCACGCGGCGCACTTCTCCGGCACATGTCCGGAATGGGAGCCGGGGCTCATGCTGTCCATCATGAGGAAACGGACTTCGTCCTCTTCCACGGCATAGCAGAGCAAGGGCGCCGTTTCCTCGTTCGCGGGACACCAGCCCTTGAGGATGGAACGCATTCTGTCGCGCCGGTCGTGATTGCCGGGCACGGCGTAGATGGGAATGTTCAGAGGCGAAAGAGCATCGTAGAGCATGCGGTAGGCGTGTTCGTCGCCGCTGTCGGCCAAATCGCCGGTGATGACCATCATGTCCGGCTTCTGGGAAAGCCCGAGAAGATGCCTCGCGGCTTCCTCAAGACACTTCGGCGTGTCCACGACGCGGAACGAAAGCCTGCCGTCGCCACGAAGATGAAAATCGGAAATCTGAAGTATGCGCATAGACTATCCTTGCGGGAGGGGGAATCCCTCCCGCGTCCGGGTCAGATGTGTTCCACGTCGTCACCCAGGCGACGAACTGCGGCGTCATGCTTACGCTGCACTATGAATGCGGAAACGGCGCTGGTGGCCGCAGCCAGCATGGTATAGAGGCAGACATAGATGGGGTCGCCATCGGCTACCTTCATGAAGTACGTGCACAGACCGGGAACTATGCCTGCCACGAGGAAGCCGGGGAACTGATATACGATGGAAATACCGGTATAACGGACATCGGCGGGGAAGAGGTCGGAGAAGAGGGCCGCTTCCGGGCCGAAAACACCCGCGTAGAATACGCTGAGCGGAATGATGATGGCAAGGCCAATCATGAACAGGTTGCCTTCGCTCGCTCCCATGAGCCAGAAGGAGGGGAAGATGGAAAGACCGCACAGAATGCTGGCGATGCCGTACACGCGGCCGCGGCCGTAACGGTCGGCCAGACGGCCGGCAATGAGAATGAAGGGGCACATGACGAGGGCGGACACCATGACCATGGTGAGGGCTTCGGTGCGCGGTACGTTCACGTACTGCACGAGGTAGGTGATGACGAACACGGCCAGCACGTTGAAGAACACGCCGTCAATCCAGCGGGCGCCCACGCCGAGAGCGATGTTGCCGGGATGCTCCTTGCACACCTTGACGATGGGCAGGGTCTTCTTGGCCTTTTCCTGACGGGCCTTTTCCTGGGCCTTCTGGAAGTCGGGAGTTTCAAGGATGTGCATGCGGATATAGAGAGCGACGCACACGAGCACCACGCTCACGAGGAAGGCGATGCGCCAGCCCCAGGCGAGGAACTGTTCGTTGCTGAGCATCCAGGAAAGCAGGGCCACCACGCCGGAGGACAGGCACAGACCCGTGGCCAGACCCATCTGAGGAATGCTGGCGTAGAAGGCGCGCTCCTTCTTGCTGGCGTATTCGTAGGTCATGAGCACGGCGCCGCCCCATTCGCCGCCGAGGCCGAGGCCCTGGCAGAGGCGCAGCGTCTGAAGGATGATGGGCGCGGCAATGCCAATCTGAGCATAGGTGGGCACAAGGCCGATACCGATGGTGGCAAGACCCATGATGAGCATGGTGAGCACCAGCATGCTCTTGCGGCCCAGCCTGTCGCCGAAGTGACCGAAAATGAATCCGCCGAAGGGACGGGCCAGATAGCCTATGGCAAAGGTGCTGTAGGCCAGAAGGGTACCGATGAAGGGGTCTTCCGTGGGGAAATACAGCTTGTTGAAGACAATGCCTGCAACAACGCCGTAAAGGAAGAAGTCGTACCATTCGATGGTGGCACCGAGAAGGCTGGCCAGGACGACCTTGCGGATTTCTTTTTTGCTGGGCGCGCTCATAAAAAGCTCCTGATAAGATTAAGGGAAGAAACTCCTATACCTCATGGGCAAAGTTTATTAAAATTTTAATTAAAATTTCTCTAAAATTTCAGCTAAAAATTTAATAAATTTTCCCCACTCCCACATTTCATACCGTTCTTTTTATGGGCATCATAGCCATTAATCAAGATAATTTCACATTTTTTCTTAAAATTGAAAATTTAGTATTTGAATTCGACACCTTTGGAATATCTCTCATCCGTTTTTAAAATTTTAATAATCTTCGATTTTCCGTCGTTTGACGAAAAAACGGCTTGCCGTTAGCCTGCGCTGGGAGAAGGACACCTATGACGACAAAAAAAAGAATCACCCTGGAAGACGTAAGCCGCTCCGCGGGAGTCTCGCTCAGCACGGCTTCCATGATACTCAACGGCCGGTCCGACGTTTCCTTTTCGCCGACTACGGTGCAGAACGTGCGTCATACGGCGGAAGTTCTGGGCTACCGTTCTCCCGCCAAGCACAAGGCAAGGCCCCTGTCCTCGAGAAAGCTCGTGCTCATCGTCAGTCCGAATATCGGAAACGCCTATTATTCCAATATGATACAGGCCATACAACAGGCAGCCGAGCAGCACGGCGTCTCCACGCTCATCTTCACGACCTACCGGGCCTCCGGCAAAGAGGACGAAATCCTCGACATGGCCATGGACATGGGCGCATCCGGCATAGTGTTCACCATGATGCCGCAGAGCGTACTTTTTCTGGAAAAGGTCAACCGCAGCATCCCCATTGTGGTCATAGGCGACAGAAACACCAGCCTGAACGTGGACACCGTGGAACTCGACAACTACAGCGCCGGCATGCTCGTCGGACGTCACATGCTCGGACTCGGGCACAGGCACATCGCCTTCATCTCCACCACGCTCAACAACGTGAACGCCATGCGCGTGCGCAGGCTGGACGGCGTGCGCGCCGTCTATTCACAGGAGCCCGACACATCCGTACAGGTCTTCACCCGGGACATCACGCCCCTTGAGGAGCTCAACGACATAGGCATAGAGCACCGGGTCGGCTATGAGCTCACCATGGAATGCCTGAAACGCCCCTCCCGCATTTCCGGCATTGTGGCCGTCAACGATTCCGTGGCCTACGGCGTGCTCGACGCTCTTGCCGAAAAAGGGTTCCTCGTGCCGGAGGATTACAGCGTCTGCGGGTTCGACAACCTCTCCGCATCTCATCTCTGGAACGTCGGACTCACCTCCGTGGAGCACCACATTGAGGAAAAAGGCAGAAACGCCTTCCACATCCTTTATGAACGCATGACGGGCGACAGTGCGCCCAACAACATCACCCGCGTGGAGTTTACCCATCACCTGCTGGAGAACCGCTCCACCGCGCCTTTCCGGCAGACGGAAGAGGAATAATTCAGGGATGTCCCGCAGGCGCATGACGGAAACTCCGCCATGCTGTCCTGAACTTCGCATCTTGAAAAGGATTCCGGCATGAACGACTGAAGGCCAGAGTACACGAGCTTTACTGGGAAAAGGACTGCAACTGCGCCAAAACCATGCTTCTCTGCCTCTGTGAGCACTTTTGCATTCCCCTTCAGGAGCAGACGCTGCACGCCGCCACGGGCATGCACGGCGCAGGCAGATTCCGCGCCCAGTGCGGTCTTGTGGAAGGCGCTCTCATGTTCATCGGCATAGCGGGCGCAGCCTGCGGCCTGAGTGACAAGGAAACCGCGGCCCGCTGCTACCGTTTTGCCGAAGCCTTCACGGCACGCTTCGGCTCCCTTGCCTGCCGTGACCTGCGTCCGGGCGGATTTCAGCCTTCCGACCCGCCGCACGCCTGCGAAGCTCTCACAGGCGAAGCCGTCGCCTTCGCCGTGGAGCACCTGAAGGACCTGCCGCTCCGCTGAACATCGTTCGCAACGCGCCGCGAAGTCCGCGGCGCGTTCCTTCTCCGCCCAACCGGGAAGATTCCCTGTCCTGCCAAGACGAAACGTGCTTCCCTAAGTTTCATGACAAAGCTGTGGAACAGGCTTCCGCCGGTGCTTCTGCCTTTTCGAAGCTCTTGGCACCATACGTACCGCCCCGCAGAATCTCCCTGAAAAAACACTTCGGCTTTTTTTTCTTTACGTATATAGTGTGACGACATTCCTTCCGGAGATTTTCATGCATTCCCTGAAAAAGACGCCTTTTCTGACCGTACTTTTCCTTCTTTTGTCCTTTGTGCTTCCCTGCGCCTCCTCTGCGGCCGACACGCTGAAAATCGGCGTGCTGCCTGCGGCGGACTCGCTCATCCTCCACGCCGCAAGAGAGGACGGCGTCTTTGCCGCCCACGGGCTTGAAGTGGAGGTCGTTCCCTTCCAGAGCGCTCTGGAAATAGGCGCGGCCATGCGCGCAGGTTCGCTGGACGGTCATTTCGGCGACATCATCAACGTGCTCATGCAGAATGAAAACGGCGCTCCGCAGGTCATCGTGGCGACCACCTCCCATTCCACGCCGAGTGCCCGCTTCTTCGGCCTTGCCGCAAGCCCCCGCTCCTCCGCAAAGACTCTGGCGGAACTCAAAGGCAAAACCTGCTCCATAGGCCGGGCCACCATCGTGGATTTTGTGCTGGACTCCCTGCTGGAAAACGAAGGCGCGGCGGATTCTCTGGACAAACGCGATATCCGGCAGATTCCCGTACGGCTGCAGATGCTGCTCTCCGGGCAGATAGAATCGGCCCTGCTGCCGGAACCTCTGCTCTCCCTCGTGGAAGGTCAGGGAGCCCACGTGCTGCTTGACGACAGAGGTCTCGACCTGCCGCTCGCCGTCATCGCCCTGAAAAAACCGGATACGCCTTCCGATGCGGCGTTTACCGACAGAATACGCCGTTTCCGCGCCGCTCTTGCGGAAGAGGCCGCCCGCATCAACAAGGAGCCGGAGCGCTACAAGGACATGATGCAGAAATTCAGGCTGCTCGCCCCGCAGGCCGCTCCGCATTACGCCATGCTGCGCTTCGAGGAGCCCCTCACCCCGCTGGGCCTGCCTTCGGAAGAAGACATCCGGCACTACGCTTCCTGGATGGAAAAAAACAGAATTCTGAAAAAGGGCGTTCCCGCCTATGCCGACATCGTCTTTCAGGATGAGAAATGAACGACGGCATGCTGCGCGTCGTCTCGCTGAGTAAAAGGTTCGGGCAGAACACGGTTCTGTCCGACATTTCCTTTACTCTGCCTGCCGGCTCATCCCTTTCCATCATCGGCCCTTCCGGCTGCGGCAAGAGCACGCTGCTTTCCATCATCGCCGGCCTGACGAACGCGGGCGAGGGACAGGTCATGCTGCCGCCTTCATGGAAAACGGCGTTCATTCTTCAGGATTACGGCCTTTTTCCCTGGAAGAGCGTCCGCGACAATCTGGCGCTGCCTCTTCAGCTTCGGGGCGTGGGGCGGGCGGAACGCTTCGCCGCCGCCGACGCCATGCAGAAGGAGCTGGGGCTGGAAGGGCTGGAGCAGCGCTTCCCCGTGCAGCTTTCCGGCGGTCAGCGTCAGCGCGTGGCCATAGGCCGCGCCCTCATTTCCCGGCCGGACCTGCTGCTCATGGACGAACCTTTCGCCGCGCTCGACGCCATCACCCGCGAACATCTTCAAAACCTGCTTCTCGACGTGTGGCAGCGCCGCCGCATGAGCTTCATGCTGGTCACACACAACGTGGCGGAAGCAGTGTTTCTCGGCCGCTACATCATGGTGCTCGGCACCAAACCCGCCACCATGAAGCTGTGGCTGGAAAATCCCTGCTTCGGCAGCACCTCCAGCCGCAACAGCGACACCTACTTCTCGCTCATCCGAAAGGTGCATCGCGCCCTTGAGGAGGCGGAAACGCCGCTGAGGGAAAGGGAGCCGGCATGAAAAGAGTTCTGGACATTCTGCTGCGCTACCTGGTGGCGGCCTTCTCGCTTCTTTTTCTCTGGCAAATCGGAGCGTGGGCGCTCGGCCCCTATCTTCTCCCCGCCCCCCTGGACGTGCTGGAAGCCTGGGCGCAGGCCATGCGCGGGCCGGATTTGCCCATGCACGTCAGAAGCAGCGCGCTGCGGGTGCTGGCGGCCATGGCGCTTGCGTGGGCCGTCGCCTTTCCGCTCGGCATTCTGCTCGGCTACAGAAGGCTCATAGACCGTTACGTCTCTCCCATGGTCTTCCTCACCTATCCCCTGCCGAAAATCGTGCTCCTGCCCGTGTTTCTTACCCTTTTCGGCCTGGGAGACCTTTCCAGAATACTGCTCATCGCCCTGACCACGGGGTATCAGATTCTCGTGGTCACGCGCGACGGCATACGCCACCTCGACGCGCGGTATCTGGACGCTTTCCGCACCCTCGGCGGCTCCCCGGCCCAGCTGGTACGGCATGTTCTCATGCCGGCGGCGCTTCCCAGCGCCATGACCTCCCTCAAGGTGGGCAGCGGAACCGCCGTGGCCGTGCTGTTCATGGCGGAATCCTTCGCCACGCAGAGCGGTCTCGGCTTTCTCATCATGGACGCCTGGGGAAGAGGCGACCAGCTGGAAATGTTCTGCGGCATCCTTTCCATGAGCCTGCTCGGGCTCGTCGTCTATGAATCCTGCCATATCGCCGAAAAAGTGCTGTGCCGCTGGAAGCAACTGGAAAACAGGAGATAACCCTCATGCTTCGTTTTGAATCCGACTACGGCGAAGGCGCGCATCCGCGCATACTCGAACTTCTTGCCTCAAGCAATCTTGAACAGACTCCCGGATACGGTGAAGACCACTACTGCGAAGAGGCCCGCTCGCTCATCCGCAAGGCATGCGACGCCCCTGAGGCCGACGTGCACTTTCTGGTAGGCGGCACGCAGGCGAACTTCGTGGTCATAGAGGCGTCCCTCAAGCCCTGGCAGGGCGTCCTCTGCGCCGACAACGGCCACATCAACGTGCACGAAACCGGTGCCGTGGAAGCCACCGGCCACAAGGTGCTGCCCCTGCCCGCCCGCGATGGAAAAATCGCCGCGGAGCAGATTCGCAGCGCATGCGCCGCCCACTATGCCGACGACTCCTTCGAGCACATGGTGCAGCCCGGCATGGTCTATCTCTCCTCCCCTACGGAATTCGGCACGCTCTACACGAAGGCGGAACTTCAGGCCATCCGGCAGGCCTGCAGCGAATGCGGACTCTTTCTTTTCGTGGACGGGGCTCGCATGGGCTACGGGCTCATGTCCGAAGCCAACGACATGACCCTCGCCGACTACGCGCAGCTCTGCGACGCCTTCACCATCGGCGGCACCAAGGTGGGCGCCCTGTTCGGCGAAGCCGTCATTCTGACGTCGCCTGCGCTGAAAAAGGACTTCCGCTACCTCATGAAGCAGCGCGGAGCCATGCTGGCCAAGGGACGGCTTCTGGGCGTGCAGTTCCTGGCGCTTTTTCAGGATGACCTGTATTTCCGCATTGCGGACAAGGCCGACAGGTTGGCCATGCGCCTGCGCCGCGCATTTCTGGAAAGGGGCTGGTCTTTGCTGTACCCGTCCTTCACCAATCAGCAGTTTCCCGTCATGCCCGACGAGGTGCTCAAAAGGCTGAGTGCCGACTACACCTTCAGCTTCTGGCAGAAAATAGACGATACGCACACCGCCGTGCGCTTCTGCACCAGCTGGGCGACCACGGAAGGAGCCGTAAACAGACTTGTCGCCGACCTTGAAAAATAACATCAGGCCCCGGTCTCCGTAAGGAAACCGGGGCCTTGCTGATAGAGCAATTGTCCTGAAAAGGGCGTGCAACTATGGTTCAGAGCGTCCGCGGAAAACACACGACAAGCTTCGGCATGCCCGCGGTCTTTTTACCGGACTTTTCCGGCTCCGCGGCGCTGGGCCTCCAGGGGGCGTTAATCTCCCCAGAACAGCCGGGTCACGTCATCGGACACGGGCCGTCCCCGGAAATTCCCGAGCCAGAAGGCAAGCAGGGAAACGATACAGGTGGGCACAATGGCGTGAACACCGCCCAGCGGTATCTTTCCCACGGAAAGAAGCACGAACACGGCCACGCCTGCCACCATGGAGCAGACGGCGCCCGTAGCGTTGGCGCGCCTCCAGTACATGCCGAGCACGATGGGCCAGAGGAACACGGCCTCAAGTCCGCCGAAGGCGAACAGATTTATCCAGACCAGCAAATCCGGCGGATTGAACGAGGCGAGAAATACCAGAAGCCCGACGGCGAGCGTGCAGCAGAAGCTCATGCGGCCTATCTTCCGGGCCGATATCTTCGACGTGTCGTCCTTCAGCCGGTAACGGATGTATAAATCCTTGATGATGGAAGCCGAAACCAGAAGCAGCATGGTATCCACCGTGGACATGATGGCCGCAAGCGGCCCGGCCACAAACACGCCCGCCCAGAACGGCGGCAGAAGTTCGAGTATGAGCGAGGGAATGATGAGGTCGCCGGAGGTGAGTCCGGGCATGACGGCCCTGCCCAGGACGCCGGCAAGGTGCATGAACAGCAGCAGAAAGCCGATGATGAGCGTGCCCATCACCATGGCGTCGTGCATGGACTTGGAATCTTTGTACCCGAAGCAGCGCTGCGTGGTCTGAGGAAGGCCCAGAATGCCGAGGCCCACCAGTATCCAGAAGGAAAAAAGCATGGGCGCGGGAATGGCGCCGCCCGCGCCGGAAGGGGTGATGAGCCCGGCGTCCATGCTCTTCAGCGTCTGAATGCACTGCTCCATGCCCCCGCCCGCTCTGACCACGGCGAAAAGAATGACCACGGAAGCCACCAGCATGACCACGCCCTGCAAAGCATCCGTAACCGCCACGGCGCGGAAGCCTCCCACGGCCGTATAAAGCACCACCGTCACGCCGAACAGGCAGAGTCCGGCTTCGTAGGGATAGCCCGTCACGGCCTGAAACACGCGCGCACCGCCTATGAACTGCGCCACCATGGACGCGGCGAAAAACAGCAGCACCGCCACGGAGCACAGAATGACCACGGCGTCGCTTTTGTATCTGGCGTAAAGAAAATCCGTAATGGTCACGGCATGAATGCGCCGGCCGAGAATGGCGAAACGCTTGCCCAGCACCCCGAGGGTCAGGAAGGTGGTGGGAACCTGTATCATGGCCAGAAGCACCCAGCCCAGCCCCAGCTTATAGGCCACACCGGGGCCGCCCACAAAGCTGCTGGCGCTGGTGTAGCTGGCAATGATGGTCATGGCCAGCACGAAACCGCCCATGGCGCGCCCGCCTATGAAGTATTCCTCGATAAAGCCGCTTCCCGTATTCTTCGAAGCCTGTCTCTGCGCCCAGAGCGCCAGAAGCAGCGTCAGTATGAGATAACCCGTCAGCGGAACAAGGGCGACGTTCATTTCTTTTCCTCCCCGTGCTGTTCTTCGTCAGGAGCATCAAGCGGAATATCGACAAAGAAACGCCGCACAACCACCCACAAAATGAGGCTCATCACGGGGTATCCCAGCACGCAGCTGTAAAAGAACCAGGCCGGAAGGCCCCAGACATAGCTGTATTCCTCCGGGTCTCCGGACCCGAGCCCGAAGGCGAATACCGTCCACCAGACAAAAAAGAACGCATAGAGTCCCAGCGTTATCAGAGCCTCACGGTCAGCCTGTCTGAATGCCTTTTTCATTTGTTCCCCCTGAACGTTCCTGCCGCTCATACGGCCCGAACGTCTTTACCGTAACAGACCTTTGTGGAAACGCTCCCCCGCATCTGCCACATCGGCTCTCCCTGTTTCTGTCAGCATAACCTTCAACTGCCGGGATTCTCAACCTGTTTCTGCCCCTGCCTGCGCCTCCATCCCGCATACAGGGAACCTGAAATGTTCTGCCAGGCACTGAACAGCGCGCCGGGAAGCGTCGCCAGCGGATTCATGGCGAAGTTGGCCGCAGCCAGCGCCACGGCAAGACCGCTGTTCTGCATGCCCACTTCAACGGAAACGGCCGTGCAGCCCGCATGGTTCATGCCGAAAGCCCGGGCGATTCCGAGGCCGATGAGAAGCCCCGCCCCGTTATGCAGAAACACAAGGGCCGCCACCAGCAGACCGCTCTCTGCTATCTTTTCCGCATTGACGGCAATGATGCCGCTCACGATGAGCACAATGCCCAGCACGGAAACGAAAGGACAAATTTCCGCGGCGCTGTCCACCAGTCTGCCTGCAGCCCTTCGCAGCACTATGCCGGCCAGCACGGGAGCCAGAACTATCTTCACCACCGAAAGCACCATGGCCCAGAACGACACCTCCACCCAGCTGCCCGCCAGTATGTACACAAGCAGCGGCGTCATGAGCGGAGCCGCCAGGGTGGAAGCAACCGTCATGCCCACGGAAAGCGCCACATTTCCACCAGCCAGATAGGTAATCACGTTGCTGGCCGTTCCGCCCGGACAGCACCCCACAAGGATGACGCCGAGCGCAATGTCGGCAGGCAGGGAAAACGCCATGGCCAGAGTCCATGCCAGAAGCGGCATCACGGTGAACTGCGCGGCACACCCCACAAGAAGAGCCCGGGGATGTGAGAAGACCGCCCTGAAATCCCCTGCGCTGATGGTAAGCCCCATGCCGAACATGATGACGGCAAGAAAAAGCGACGTGTACGACACCGCCCAGGCAAACAGCGGGGGAAACATATAAGCCGCCGCAGAAAAAACGATAATAATCGGGCCAATCTGTCTGGACAGCCATGCACTGATTCGACGAAATGACTGCATTCCCACCTCTTCAGAACAGAAAACGGGCCACGTCTGTCTTCAGACGGGCCCGACCCTGTTTCAGGCACGCCGTTTTTATCCGGCGGCTACATATCTTCCAATCTGCCGTGCTTCTCGTAGCGGGTGACACGCACGATGCGGTTGTGTTCATCCACGAACACGACTTTAGGCAGGGAAATATCCGCTTCTTCCGGCATCATCAGCGCATAGGCCATGATGATGACCTTGTCCCCGGTGTGGACCAGACGCGCGGCAGCTCCGTTCAGACAGATGACGCCGCTGCCCCTTTCTCCGGTAATGGCATAGGTCTCAAGGCGCTGTCCGTTATCCACATCGACCACCTGCACCCGCTCATACTCATGAATGCCGGAAGCCTCCATGAGGTCCTCGTCGATGGTGATGCTGCCCACATAGTCCAACTCGGCCTGCGTCACCACGGCGCGGTGTATCTTTCCCTTGAGCATATTGAGAAGCATGAGGCTATCCTTCAAACAGGAAGTTATCGATAAGACGCGTGGTTCCGATATACACGGCCATGGCGCACAGCACGGGCCCTTCGGCGCGCGTTACCGGCTGCATGGACACGGCGTCCACCATGTCCACATAGTCGATGCGGGCAAGCGGCTCGCGCCCGATGCAGTCCTTCATGGCGGAAAGTACGACAGAGGCATCCCTCTCGCCCTTTTCCATCATCTCCCGGCCGAGAAACACCGCACGGCTCAACACCACGGCGGCGGCCCGCTCTTCGGGATTCAGATACGTATTGCGGGAACTTCTGGCCAGTCCGTCCGCCTCACGCACGATGGGGCAGCCGACAATCTCGATGTCGAAGTTCAAATCGCGTACCATGCGGCGGATGATGGCAAGCTGCTGGGCATCCTTCTGACCGAAATAGGCCCGGTCTGGAGCCACGATGTGGAAAAGTTTGCTCACCACCGTGCATACGCCGCGAAAATGCGTAGGACGCGTTCTGCCGCACAGTCCCTCGCTCAGCTTCTGCATATCCACAAAGGTGCAGAAGTCCGGGGCATACATGTCTTCCGGCGTCGGGTGAAAAATAAGATGCGCTCCGGCCGCCTCGCAAAGACGGGCGTCAGCCTCAATATCCCGCGGATAGCTGGCCAGGTCTTCCTTGGGGCCGAACTGTATGGGATTGACGAAATCGCTGACCACCACACGGTCGTTCTCGGCAACGGCACGAACAATGAGGCTCTTGTGTCCCTCGTGAAGATAACCCATGGTCGGCACCAGACCGACACTCAGCCCCTGACGGCGCCAGTCCTTCACCCGGCTGCGCACGTCGGCCACAGAAGAAACGATATCCATAACTGCTCCCAGCTACGCTGTTTCATAACATTGCACGTGAGCAGGGCAACGCCCAAGGCTGTTCCCCGCCACAACATACCGTCGAAATTCAAGCATCCAGGGGGCAATCAAATTTCCATACCGCAAAAGCACATAAGGCTCTTTTACGCTCCGGATGATACGATACGCCCCCGGCAAACGGTACAAGGCGCAACTTTAATCAAAAAACAATAGGATGCAACTAATGTTACTTTATCCATCCATAACAGAAACTTATATATGACGCTCAGGCCCGTTCCTCATAAGAAAAAAGTCCTTCAGCATATGCCTGTACTGTTTTCAGCCATTAAATTTTCGCCTTCATCCCTCCAAAAGCCCATTCCAGCCATAAAAAACAACTGAAGCGCCCGGCAGCCTCTCCTCATAACAGCGAAGTTCTGACTCGCCCGCCAAAAACCGCCCCGTCATGAAGCGACATCTCAAGTCCTGTCGTACGCATCTAACGAGTCACTCCGATTAACCACTCCCATAGCGTGAAACGGGCATGTCCCCCGCATCCGAAGGACCTCTAAAAACTGGAGCTTCCTTTTTCTGAAAGCCGCCCGAACAAGACACGTTTCGGCACAACAGCAGACACGGCCGGGATAGACGTGAGCACCGCAGGAAGCGCCTCTTCCGCTTCCGCTAAAGAGCGGTTGATAAACCCCACAGACTGCACAAGGAACGGAGAAAAAACGTCCGTGGATAAGCCCGTCCATCAAAAGCAAACACACGCCCCCAGGACAGCGGACTTGCCCCCCTCTCCTGCACTGCCGTCTGGATATTTGAGGAAAGCCGCCCTCTGAAAATATCCGCCCCCCCAAAAAAGGATGAGGCCACCGTTATTTCCACACTGCTTTGTTTTCGCTCTGCGTTGCACGATGGAGGCAAAGGCTTGGGTATTCCCCGCCCAGGTCATATCGCGCGCAAGAGGAGTACTCAGAGCAAACTACGCGCCCTCCCTCTTCCGTAGTGCCGCTCCTGTGCTCCGGGCGGTCGTTCTTTCACGGAAAGCCTACGACCTGGGTGGCCGGCTATGCCGACGACTAGAGCTTCCGGTCTTGTTTTTCGCAGAAAGATGATGTTTTCGTGGAATGCCCTGCCCCGGCGCTGCATCATGGACGAAGGACGGCCCATATCCTCCAGCAGGAGAAATCCCGTCCCTTCAGAGTAACATTCATGCAGGCAGGCCTACTGCCCGACGCCCTTCTGCCGGAAACGCTGTCCGTCACCGTTTGTCTTCTTCCCTCCAGAGGAAGCCTCTGCGCGCCATACAGGGCGGAAATTTCAGGAGCAGACCGACACCGTCAACTGCCCTCCCCCCCCAAAAAAAAACTGCTTCCGGCTTTCCTGCCGGGCAGCGCGGAAGCGGAAAAAGGAAAAAGAGGCGTGCGGAAGAAAAGGGAGACGAAAGCGAAAAAGGGTTCTGAAAAAGAGAAAGGCCGCTTCCGTTCGAAGCGGCCCTTAAACGAGGAAAGGCTCCTGAAAAGGAGCCTTTCTAAAGATTACCTTGGCATCGGCCTACTTTCCCACGTAAAAGTGCGCAGTATCATGGGCGATGAAGCGCTTAACTTCCGAGTTCGGAATGGGATCGGGTGTA
>CALUPQ010000168.1 GCA_944322695.1 uncultured Mailhella sp.
CAGGATATCCGTTCCAGTGCTAACGATGCGGGAATAAGGACCCGCCTCCTCCGTCATGCCGACGGTCGAACGCTGGAATACGTGCCGCTCAAACACGCGGGAATCGAACAACTCTCCAACCTGCTGCGCGACCGATTCGGGCAGATGGCGGTCGGTTCCGTCATCTCGTCCGAATCCGGGGAAAAACTCCTCGTCTCCTTCCGCCCCGAATGGGAAACACAGCTGCGCGAGCGCATCATGGACCAGACCGTCCGTACGCTTCGCGGCCGCATCGACGCCTTCGGAGTGGCGGAGCCCGACATCCGCCTCCAGGGCGACGACCGCATTCAGATTCAGCTGCCCGGCGTCACCGATACCGCGCGAGCCCTTCAGCTCATCGGACGCACGGCCCAGCTGACCTTCCACCGTGTCCGCCACGACGTCTCCGCCGGCGCCGTCATGGCTCCCGGCACGGCCTGGTACCCTCTGGCCACGGGCCCGCGCTCCCGGACCGGCGCCGACTACTCCGGCGGCCTCATCCTCGACAAATCCCCCCTGCTTTCCGGTCAGGACATCGTGGACGCCCGCCCCGCCTTCGATGAACGCAATCAGCCATGCGTGTCCATCCAGTTCAGCGCGCGGGGCGCCGAGCAGTTCGAGCGCATCACAGGCGAACTCATTCACCAGCAATTCGCCATCGTGCTCGACGGCACCGTCCAGAGCGCGCCCGTGATTCAGCAGAAAATCAGCGGCGGCAAGGCAAGCATCACCGGCTCCTTCACCACCGAAGAGGCGCAGGACCTCGCCGTGGTGCTGCGCTCCGGCTCGCTGCCCGCCAAGGTCTCCGTGCTGGAGGAACGCACCGTGGGCCCGTCCCTCGGGGCGGACTCCATCCGCGCAGGGCTCATGGCCGGCGTCGTGGGCTCCGTCGCCGTCATGCTCATCATGCAGCTCTACTACGGCATGGCGGGACTTCTGGCCAACGTCATGCTGGTGTTCACCATCAGCCTGCTCTTCGCCGGTCTCGGCCTTTTCGGCGCCACGCTCACCCTGCCGGGCATCGCGGGCATAGTGCTCACCATCGGCATGTCCGTGGACGCCAACGTGCTCATCTTCGAACGCATACGCGAGGAAATAGGAAAAAAACTTCCCCTGCCCCGGGCCATAGAGACCGGCTTCAGGGAGGCGAAGAGCTCCATTCTCGACGCCAACCTCACCACCCTGCTCACGGCCGCCGTGCTCTATCAGTTCGGCACCGGCCCCGTGCGGGGCTTCGCCGTCACGCTGGCGCTCGGCATTCTCGCTTCCATGTTTACGGCCATCTTCGTTTCCCATCTGCTCTTCGACGTGTGGATACGCAGAAACGAAGCCGCGAACTGCGGTCTGGCCCCCCATGTTGACGGGGCGTCGCATTGACCCCCGCTTCCCGTGCCTTCGGGAAACGGCACGGGTGTTTCGGCCGGGCGGCCCGGGCTTCTCTCCACCGGGCCGTCCCTTTGAAAGACATCAACCCCTTCCCGAACTGAAACTGCCCGAAAAAAAGGCCGCCGGGCGGTCGCCCGCGGCGAGCCAACCATTCCGGAGGAACACCATGGATGATTACCTGAAGCAGGCCATTGAACTGGTCAAGGCACAGTCTTCCGTCCGCGTCATGCAGGAAGAGGAAATGGTCGCCATGATTCGAGCTCTGGCCGCCAGCCTGCGCAAGCTCGAAGACCACGAAACCGCGGAAGAGGAAGCGCCGCAGGCTTGCACCCCGGCCCGCTCCATCAAGGAAAAGAGCATCACCTGCCTCGAATGCGGCAAGTCCTTCAAGCTCATCACCCGCAAGCACCTCGCCCAGCACGGCCTCGACGCCGACTCCTACCGCATGAAGTGGGGCATCAAAAGCGGA
Source organism: uncultured Mailhella sp. (assembly GCA_944322695.1). Classification (GTDB taxonomy): domain Bacteria; phylum Desulfobacterota; class Desulfovibrionia; order Desulfovibrionales; family Desulfovibrionaceae; genus Mailhella. Next base: position 1,874 of record CALUPQ010000168.1, read on the forward strand.
ACCCCGCTGGTGTGCAAGAACATTCAGCGCGTGCGCCGCAAGAAGATGAAGGACATGCGCCTGTGGGAAAAGCGTCACGCCGAGAGCGACAAGGCCTAGGGCCTGAAGCGTTCCGGGGCTGAAAAAGCGCAAAGCCCCGCTTCCCGGAGCGGTCCGCCTTTCGGCGGGCCGCTCCGAATCTTTTAATAGGCCCCGCCATGAGCGGCCTCGGCAACACTCCCTTTTCCGGCGCTCTTTGCGCCAAAGCCGCCCTCTTCCGCCGCAGAGAGGCTGCCGAAAAACCGGGCCCGCTTTTGCCCCTTCTCTTTTTCCGAAAAAACAAAAAAACGCCCGCCTTTCTCCACGGAACGGAAAAAGACGAGAGTCGCTTTCTCAGAAATAAAAGACGCGCGGACGACATTCGAGCCCGGTCTGCGGAGCGTTTTGCCGCTGCAGGCGGATGGACGCGCCCCCTTCTTCCGCAAGCCTGTCCTTCGGCGTTTCGCCTCTACACATGGGATGCGCGTGCATCTCACGCCAATGAACTAAAATCTTACGGAGTTTGCCGCTGCAGGCGGGATAGCGGCCTGCGGAGTCAGGAGGACCTTCCCGGCTCTTCCTATACGGATGGCAACCGGCGGGGCAGGACGGTGTTCTCTGCTCTTCCCATGAGGAAGCCTTTAGGCCGGGTGGCCGAAGGGACCGCAAGACGTTTTTTCGGGGCAGGATTCAACGTCGTGCACGAAGGCGACATCGGCCGTACAGGGGGAGGCCTCTTGCCGGCCTCAAATTCTCCAGCAGTTCATGAAGCCCCGGACAGTGGCGGGAAGAGGCCGGCGAGCCCCGCTCCAAGAAGACGCGGGCCGGGTGCGCCGCTCCTTCCTTCATGAAAAGCTCAGACCTTCACCACCATCACGCGGGGAGAAACGTTGCCGGGAACGGGCATCCGCTCTTCCGTGCCGAAAAGCTCGCAGGCGGGACGGGAGGCGACCCTTCTCTGCATTTCCATGAGCACGGCGAACTCGTAGGCGCGGGCGGTTTTCGCGCTTCCTCCGTGCCCTTCAATGGCGGATACGGCAAACTGCGTCTGCTCCCAGAGACTCATGAGTTCCTGGTCGGGCAAAAGCTGAAGCTCGGCCAGGGCGGACGTTTCGCTGAGTTCGGAAGGGGACGCGGAAAAAACGGGAACCATGAAACCTCCTGATGTTGACGGCCGGACGGCGCATCTGCCCGAAGCAAAAAGAACGGCGGCGTATGATAAAGGACGGCACGAAAAAAAGCGTGCCTGTCCCGGAAACTTCCGCTCCAGCGGCGGACCCGTTCCGCAGCGCAGGGCAAAGCCATTCCCGCATAAGCTCCGCGGGCATGACGCCGGAAAACCCGGAAGGCCCGGCGGACGGCCGGGGAAGCCTTTCGTCCCTGCACCCTTCCGCCTTTCCGGGCAGACGAAGCGCCTGCGGCCCATGAAGAAGCCGGGGAACGACCGGAACGAGCGGCAAAGGCGGCAGAGGCGGCTTGCGCCGCGACAAGGCCCCTTTATAAAGGAAGAAGCCCGGCGCTAGCTTCCGGGCTTCTTTT
>CALUPQ010000169.1 GCA_944322695.1 uncultured Mailhella sp.
TTCTAAGCAGCAGGTCGCGTGGGGGGCTCAACAGCGTTGCGCCACCTGTGCCGCGCATGGTCTTCCCCACGCACGTGCGGGGTGTTTTACCTTGGCGTTTTCTCTTCGCCCGTTCAGTTCGTCTTCCCCGCGCAGGCGGGGGTGTTTCTGAGCTTACGGAGCTTCTGACCTCCCCCGACCCGTCTTCCCCGCGCAGGCGGGGGGGGCCGCGCTTCTTGACCCGTTGCCCGTGGGCGCCGGTTTTCCCCACCCGCGTGGGGGTGTTTCCATCGCGGCCGCCGGAGCCCTCCAGCGTCAGGCGTTTTCTCCACCCTCGCGGGGGCGCCGTTTCTGCCTTCTAAGCAGCAGGTCGCGTGGGGGGCTCAACAGCGTTGCGCCACCTGTGCCGCGCATGGTCTTCCCCACGCACGTGCGGGGTGTTTTACCTTGGCGGTTTCTCTTCGCCCGTTCAGTTCGTCTTCCCCGCGCAGGCGGGGGTGTTTCCGCGTTTCTTGACCCGTTGCCCGTGGGCGTCGGTTTTTCCCCACCCGCGTGGGGGTGTTTCTAGTTTAGTTTGCATGGCCCTGACCGTCCTGCCGTTTTCCCCACGTCTGTGGGGGGGGAGCCTCTCGAATATCGTCAACGGCAATGTTCCCGTCTTTTCCGCCCCGGGTCGTCAGAGAAGGGCGGTGCGGGGAGAAATTTTTCTGAAGAAGGCAGGGGGCTTTACAGATGCGGTCGGATAAGATAGTTTGACATCGAACAATAAAAGACCATGCCCGCGCCCCCGGGTTCTCCCGGACGGAGGAGGGCGGCGCGTGCCGACACAAGGAGCATGACATGACCATAAAGGACATATTCGAGCGTTTCGACCGCATAGGCAGCTGCACCTTCGCCACCGTGGACGGCGACTACCCCGAGACGCGCATCGCCCATTTTCTGGCGCATGACGATGAGGGACTGTATTTCATGACCATGACCACCAAGCCCTTCTACCGTCAGCTCAAAGAGACCGGCCGTGTGTCCGTGTGCGGTCTGGGGGCGAGCTCCGCGGTGACGCAGAGGGAGGACGGCCTGCTGGAAATGGAGCCCGGCTACTCCATACGCGTCAGCGGGGACGTGCGGGAAGTGTCCATGGAGGAAATCCGGGCGAAGAACAACCCCGCCTTCGACTACTGCATCGAGGACGTGGAGCGCTATCCCGCCATGACCACCTTCGTGCTCTATCGTGCCAAGGGCGAGATTTTCGACTATGATTTCGACATGCTGCACAGGGACCACAAGCTGGAGCGGGAGCGCTTCTCCTTCGGCGGCTTTCCCGTGGAAAAGGCCGGGCTCACCATTACCGAAGCGTGCGTGGGCTGCGGAAAGTGCATGAAGGCGTGCACCTTCAAGGCCATACGCCGGGAAGGGGAGCGCTGCGTCATCGACGGGTCGCGCTGCGACGAGTGCGGCAACTGCTGGAAGGTCTGCCCCGCGGGCGCCGTGCGTCACAAGGGGGCGTAGAATCCGCGTCTGCCCGGCCGCGTTGTTTTTGCCGCGGGCGCATAGGGTGCGCTGACCGGTGCAGTTTTCCCTGGGGCGCGGATGAAGCGGCGAAGGAAGCCGCGTTTCTTGCAGGCGCGGTCCCGCCCGGTACGGGAGCTTTGCCCGGAGTGAAAGTTTTCAGCCGCAGGCCAGGAGCCTGAAGGACAAACGGCGTTTCCGAAGACGCCACGCAGAATCGCATGTTCAGGGAGGAGAGCATGACGCAGCAGGAACGCAGGGAATATCTCATCAGGGAACTTTTGAAGGAACGGGGCGAGGAGGGCGCGCTGCCCGCACAGGAAGAGGCGCAGAAGGGGCTTTTGCGCGCGCTTTTCAACGTGCGGCCGCCGCGGGAGGCCTCTGCGGCCTTTCTGGAAGTGCAGGACGCCTACCTTCGGGAAGAGATACGGCGGCGGGGAGTGACGGAGGCGGCAGCGCTTTCGCCCGTCAAAGGAAGGCTCTGCCTCTGGCAGGGGGACATTACGACCCTTGCCTGCGACGCCATCGTCAACGCGGCCAACAGCGCCATGCTGGGCTGCTTTCATCCGAATCACGGCTGCATCGACAACGCCATCCACACCTTTTCCGGCGTGCAGCTGCGCCTTTTCTGCGCGCGGATGATGCAGGGCGGGGCGCTCGGAACCGGAGAGGCGGTCATGACGCCCGCCTTCAACCTGCCCTCCCGCTTCATTGCGCACACGGTGGGGCCGATAGTGCGCGGCGCGCTCAGGCCTGAGGACCGGGAGCTTCTTGCGCGCTGCTACGAGTCCTGCCTTTCCCTTGCGGCGGAAAACGGCGTGGAGACGCTGGCTTTTTGCTGCATTTCCACCGGCGAGTTCGGCTTTCCCCCGCAGGAAGGAGCGAAGGTGGCGGTGGAGACCGTCACGCGGGCCCTTTCGTCCTTCCCATCCATAACAAAGGTGATTTTCAATGTTTTCAGGACCCAGGATTTGGAGATATACCGGCGAGTGCTCGCATGACATGACCCGCCTTGCCGAGGCTCTCAGACAGGCGGAGGCCGTCGTCATCGGCGCGGGAGCGGGACTTTCCGCCTCGGCCGGGCTCACCTATTCCGGCGAACGCTTCGAAAGGCTCTTCGGGGATTTCGCCGCGGCCTACGGCATCACGGACATGTATTCCGGCGGCTTCTACCGCTTTCCCACGCCGGAGGAGCACTGGGGCTGGTGGAGCCGCCACGTCTGGCACAACCGCTACGAGCCCGGGCCGCTGCCCGTCTATGGGCGACTTCTTTCGCTGGTGAAGGGAAAGGACTATTTCGTCCTGACCTCCAACGTGGACCATCAGTTCCAGCTTGCGGGCTTCGAGCGTCAACGGCTCTTCTACATGCAGGGCGACTACGGGCTGTGGCAGTGCTGCGTGCCCTGTCATGAACGCACCTACGACAACGCCGAAACCGTGAAGCGCATGGTGCAGGAGCAGCGGAACATGCGCGTGCCTTCCGCCCTCGTGCCGCGCTGCCCTGTGTGCGGCAGGCTCATGACCATGAACCTGCACGCGGACGACACCTTCGTGCGGGACGAAGGCTGGCATGCCGCCCATGCGCGCTACCGGGAATTTCTGGCCCGTCACGAAAAAAGCCGCATTCTGTTCTGGGAAATCGGCGTGGGGTACAACACGCCCGGCATCATCAAGTATCCGTTCTGGCAGATGACGGAAAAGAACGCGGCGGCCTCCTACGCCTGCATGAACGCGGACGCTGCCCGCCTGCCCGACACCATAAGCGGCCGGGCCGTGTGGCTGACGGGCGACATAGGGACAAGACTCGGGGAGCTTGCCGGGATTCCTGGAAAAGAGGATTGAGGCTGCGGCGGAGCGACAGGCAGGGCGCCTCGGCGGCGCAGGGGCCGGTCGCCGGCAGGGGAATCCGGGACCATCGGCGGCGGGGCCTGCGGTCATTGCCGGGCCTGTCGCCGGAAAGGCCTTTTTCATTTCGGCGCAGCAGGGCAGAGCGCTTTGTCGGGAAAGCGGCAGGGCGTCAGCGGCTCTGCACAGCGGGTGGCCAGTGTTTTGATGCCTGTCGGGGATTCCCGCCGGAGGCTTGTGCCGCCTCTTTGCCGGGCAGCGGGAAAGACGGGGACGGGAAGGCGCTGGAGCGTCTCCATGAGGCAAGGGCGTGCGGCCTTCCTCCGGCCGCGAGCGTTCTCCGGCGCCGGAAAGGAAACTTCCGATGACGCGCGGAAGGCTGCCCCGGTGCAGGGCATCGGCGGAAGCCGCGAATCCGGCGGACGGGGCGTGGAACCGGCCCCTTCCGCAGGTGGAACCCGCGCAGGGGACGGCCTCTCTTCAAAGGTCGCGCGCGTTTTTCCGTTTTTGCCGGAGCCTCCCGGCCTTTAGCCTACCAGCCCACGCGGGTGCAGGAGAATATCATCTGCCAGATGTTGCCGATGTGCGCGCCGCGCATGGGGCAGTCCGATTCCTCGTTCAGCTTCTTCAGCCTGTCGATGGTCTGCTGTTCCCGGTCGTGACTGAACACTTCCACGGGCATGCCGTAGCGGTGCTGGTCGGTCATGATGCGGCGGCTCAGGTTGAAGCGTCTGCGCACCAGCGCGAGCATCTCGTCGTCGATGGCGTCCATTTCCGCCCGCAGCTTTTCGATAGCCTGTTCCGATTTCTGGTCTGCCATGGTGTTCCTGCCTTGCGTGAAGTGGGAAGGCGAGCCTTCCTCTGTGGGAATGCCTCCGCCTGCGGGGACTGTCAAGTCCTGCGGCCGGCGCATTGGGGGCAGGGCGGCAAAGTTCGGAAATGGCGGAGGCGGCCTCAAGGCTTCTGCGTTTTCCTGTTTTTCCGGGGCGGCCGGGGCATTTTTTTCTTCCTGAGCCTTCCGGCGGAAGGCCGTCCGCTTCGTCCTCTCTTCCGTCCGGAAAAATTTTTCCTTCCTCCTCCCCATTGCCGAGCGGGAGCAAAAAGCGTATCTCTTTCAGGACGTCCCGTCTTTTTTTTCGAACGGGCGGGCCATTTCACTTTCAGGAGACATCAATGAACAGGAAACTCGTTTCCGCTCTTGCCCTCGTATCCATGCTCACCCTTGTCGGCTGCAACGAAGAGACGAAGCCGCAGAAACCCGTTCCCCAGTTCGGCGTGGTGCAGGTAGCCAAGGTCTATCAGGAAAGCCAGCTCGGCAAGCAGGGCGTCGCCCGCGTGGGCGAACTGGAACAGAAGGCCATGGCCGTGCTGACGGATTTGCAGAAAGCCCTGGAAAAGGCCCGTGCCGACAAGAACGATGCCGAAGCCGAGCGCCTGGAAAAGGAACTGCAGAGCCGCGTGTACTTCCTGCAGAACGTCATCAAACAGGACCAGGAACACGTGATGAACGTGCTGCAGACCGAAATGCAGAAGGCCTTCGACAAGTGCCGTGCCGACAAGTCCCTCTTCGGCCTGTTCGCCGACGAAGTGGTGCCTTCCTACAGCCCCGAAGTGGACATGACCGACGCCGTGAAGAGCCTCATCGACGCATCCGGCGCCACCTTCGGCGAGCTGCCTTCTCTGGAAATGCCTCCGCTGCCCGAGCCTGAAAACGCCACTCCCAGAGAGGAAGTGGAGGATGTTCCCGCCGAGGCTCCCGAGGCTGCCGCCGCTCCCGAAGCGGCTCCTGCTCCCGCAGCTGCCGAAGCCGAAGCGAAGTAGCGAAGGTGCGGGCCAGGCGGAACGAAACGCTCCGTCCGAGGTCCCGACGCAACATTCATGAAGGAAAGGCCCGTTTCCGTCGGAAGCGGGCCTTTTTCGCGCGCATCGGGAGGCCTCCGCGAGGGCCCCTCTCAGCATATGGCAATTTTACCTTGAAATTGTTATAGGTATCATCTCTTCAATACGGAGAGAGGCCGCTCTCTTTCCGGTCAAGGCGGAAGGTTCCTTCGTCCGTTCCGGGCGGGGCTTCCGCAGCAACCTTGCGGAAACGCTCTTTCCTCTGAAAAGGAGTTCACATATGTGCGGAATCATCGGCTACAGCGGGCACCGTCCCGCCGTCCCTCTGCTCGTGGAAGGTCTGCATCGTCTGGAATACCGGGGCTATGATTCCTCGGGCGTGGCCTTCGAGCAGGCCGGGAGACTTCACGTGGTGAAGGCCGCGGGCAAGCTCCAGGCTCTGGAAGCGAAGCTCGAAGGGCTCGCCCATACGCTGGCGACCACGGGCATGGGGCACACCCGCTGGGCCACCCACGGCCTGCCCGTGGAGAAGAACGCCCATCCGCATCTTTCGCAGGACGGCAGGATTGCCATCATCCATAACGGCATTATCGAGAACTTTCAGGAGCTGAAGGACGAACTCGCCGCCAAGGGCCACACCTTCCTTTCCGACACCGACACCGAAGTGCTCGCCCATCTCATAGGCGAGGAGAGAAAGAGCGCCCCCTCCCTCTGCGAGGCGTTCGCCCGCGCCCTTCGCCGGGCGCATGGCGCCTATGCCGTGGTCATGATGGGCGCTGAGGAGCCGGGCGTCATCTATGCCGCCCGCCTGGCCGCGCCTCTTCTCATGGGCGTGGGCGTCGGCGAGTGCTTCGTGGCTTCCGACATTCCGGCCTTCCTGCCCTACACCCGCGAAGTGGTCTTTCTGGAAGACGGTGAGCTTGCCCGCATCGAAGGCGCGAAGTGGCAGGTGCTTGCCCTTTCCGACCTTTCCGTGCAGGAGAAGAGCGTCAGCCATGTGCCGTGGGACATGCAGGCCGCGGCCAAGGGCGGGTATCGTCATTTCATGCTCAAGGAAATCATGGAGCAGCCGCGCGTCGTCACCGACTGCCTCACCGGCCGCGTGCTGGAAGGGGAGGACGGGCTTTGCGTGGCGCTGAGCGAGCTTGACGCTCTGCCCGTGCCTTCGCGCCTGCACATCGTGGCCTGCGGCACGTCGTACAACGCCGGTCTCTGGGGCCGTCAGCTTCTGGAGAGCATGGGCGGCATTCCCACGGACCTCGACATCGCCTCCGAATTCCGCTACCGCGACCCGCTGCTTCTGCCCGGCGAGGCGGTCATGGTCATAAGCCAGTCCGGCGAAACGGCGGACACGCTGGCCGCGCTCCGTCTTGCGAAGGAAAAGGGCTGCATGGTCATAGGCCTCTGCAACGTGGTGGGCTCCTCCATCGCGAGAGAGGCGGACGTGGTGCTCTACACGCAGGCCGGGCCTGAAATCAGCGTGGCCTCCACCAAGGCCATGTGCAGCCAGATGGTGCTCATCGCGCTCATGGCGCTCTATTACGGGCAGCGCCGCGGCCTGGCCGAGGGCTCAGGGCTTCTGCGCGAGCTGTGCGCCCTGCCGGAGCGTCTTTCCGAGGCCCTTCCCGCCATGCAGGAGCGCGCCGCGCAGCTCGCGCCCCGGTTCTCCGCCTCGCGCAGCTTCTTCTATCTCGGGCGCGGGCAGTGTCATGCGCTCGCGCTGGAAGG
>CALUPQ010000170.1 GCA_944322695.1 uncultured Mailhella sp.
GGATGCACTTCGGCGAGCAGGCCGAGCTCGTTCATGCGGCGGAAGCCGAGGAAGGGGTTGCGCTCCTCCATCATGAGCTCAAGCTCGTGGCAGATGCGCGAGCCGGACAGGTGATGGATGAGGTGCAAGTCGTCTATGGCGTTGCGCATGAAGCGCACGCACTGGACGCCCATGCGGAAGCCGTAGCGCTGCTCGAAGCGCACCGCGCGAAACATTCGGGTGGGGTCTTCCACGAAGCTCAGGGCGTGCAGGGTACGGATGCGCTTGTTGCGTATGTCCTCCTGCCCGTCGAAGAAGTCCACGAGCTGGCCGAACACGGAGGGATTGAGGCGCACGGCCATGGCGTTGATGGAAAAGTCGCGGCGGTAGAGGTCCATCTTGATGGAGCCGCGCTCCACCTGCGGCAGGGCGCCGGGCTCGGAATAGAATTCGAGGCGCGCGGTGGCGATGTCCACCTTGATTTCCGTGGTGTCGGCAAGATGGGTGCGGCGGTGGCGCTCCACCTTGTCGCACAGGCTCTCCGCGGGAAACACCAGCATGGCGGTCATGAATTCCCTGTGTTCGCGCACGCGGCCCTTGAGGCGTATGGCCAGCTTGTGGGCGAAGGCCATGGCGTCGCCTTCCACCACGAGGTCGATGTCGATGTCAGGCCACTTGAGGCCCTTGCCGTCCATGACGAGGTCGCGCACGAAGCCGCCCACCACGTAGGCCGAGGCGTCCGTGTCCTGCGCGATTTCCCCGGCCATGCGCAGAAAGTTCATGCACGGCCCGGAAAGGCGCTTGGTCATGACCGAGGAGAGGCTGCGCTCCTTGCGCGCCTTGCGGCTGACGGGCGGAATGTGCGCGCCGTTCTCGCCCATGAACAGACGTATGATGTCCGTCCGCGTGACCACGCCCACCACCGGGCGCGGCAGGAGCGCAGCCTCGCGGACGTCGTCGTCCACGCCTTCCACGTCCTCGCCGTCCACCACGGGAATGAGGCGCTGCTGCCCGCCTATCATGATGTCCACAAGTTCCTGAATGTCCGCGCTCTTCGGCACCACCTTGAAATTGCGCTGCATGTACATGGTCACGTTGATGTGCGAAAGCCCGTGGCCGGAGGCCTTGGCCGCGGTCTCCTGCGCGAGCAGGCCGAGGCAGCGCTGCGTGCCTTCGGCGAAGATGGGCACGGCCTTGAGCCCGTAGCGAATCATGAGCGACTGCGCCTCGCCTATGGTCAGGCGCTCGGACACGCCGAGGGCCGGGCTCGTCATGAGCTTGCCCGCGGTCTCGTCGGCGTTCACGATGAGCGAGGCCTGCATCTTGAGAAAGTCGCGCACCTGGGGCAGCGTCATGTCCTTGACCGAGGCGGAGGCCGCGTAATGGTGCCCTCCCCCGCCGAGACGGCGGCAGATTTCGCCCACGTCCACCAGCGGCGAATGGGAGCGCCCCACCACCTGCACCTTGTCCTCCATGGACGCCACGGCAAAGAGCACGGAACATTCCTCGATTTCCATGATGCGCGGGGCGAGGGTGGCGAAGTCCTCAAGGAAGGTCTCGCTCTGCATGGAGGATATGGCCATGACGACGCCGCCTATGTCGCGCGCTTCGGTGTTCTCCAGCATGACGGAAAGGGCCTTGAGCTGCTCGCGCCCCATGACCCGCGTGACGAGGCGGCTCACCACGGCAAGGTCGGCCCCGCGGGAGAGAAGCCAGGAGGCCGCGTCCATGTCCCGCTGCGTGGTGGAGCTGTAGAGGAACGAACCCGTGTCGCCGTAAATGCCCGCGGCAAGGGCGGTGGCGGTCTCGCACGTCACGGCAAGCCCGCGGCGGCGGATTTCCTCCACTATCACCGTGCTCGCCGCGCCCACGTTCTCGATGCGCAGGGAGGAGGCCACAAGGCAGCTGCCCTCGTCGTCCTCGCTCAGAAGGTGATGGTCCCAGACGTGAACGTCCACGTCCGGCCGCTCCAGAAGCTTTCTTGCGTGCGGCAGACGGGAAGGCTGATGCGTGTCCACCACCACGAGGCGCTTCACAGCCTCCGCGTCCAGCTCCCGCTGACTCACGCAGGGGTAGAGAGGCTCCACCGCCTCCTCATAGAAATCCTGCACCTGCCGCTCCTGACTGCCGGGAAAAAGCAGCACGGCGTCGGGGTACAGGGTCAGCGCGCCCACAAGCGAGGCAAGGGCGTCGTTGTCGGCGTTGGCATGGCAGGTGATGACGGTATCGGCACTCATCGCACTCATCCTTTCATGGGTTCAGGGAAAGACCGGCTCAGTCGGAAACAGGGGCGGCAAGGGGCCCTTCGTCCGCCGCGGCGGGAGCTTCTGCGGCAGCCCCATCCTGCGCGGCGGGGGAAGAGCCGGCGGCGCTCTCCTCCTGCGCGGCGGAAAAGGCGTCCGGCGCGCTCTTCTCCTTCGCGGGCGCCACGTTCCGCGGATGGCAGCGGCGGAACACGTCGTCCAGCACCGAAGACTGCACGTGGGTGTAAAGCTCCGTGGCCGCAAGGTCGCTGTGACCGAGCAGCATCTGCACCGTGCGCAAATCCGCCCCGCCTTCCAGAAGGTGGGTGGCGAAGGTGTGACGCATGGTGTGGGGGGAAATGTCGCGGGCGATGCCCGCCTGCAGCGCATAGCGGCGGATGAGCTTCCACACCGCCTGCCGCGTGAGGCCGAGGCCCGAGCGGTTCAGAAAAACGTGGCTGTCCTGCGGCATGAACTCGGGCCGCACTTCGCGCAGGTACCGCTCCATGACGGCAAGGGCGCGCGCATGCACGGGCACGAGGCGCTCCTTGCGCCCCTTGCCGAACACCCGCACCACGCCGCGCTGAAGGTCGATGTCCAGCGGACGCAGCCCCACAAGTTCGGACACCCGCAGGCCCGAGGCGTACATGAGCTCCAGCATGGCGTTGTCCCGGCGGCCGAGCTTGCCCTTCATGTCCGGCGCGGCGATGAGGGCGAGCACCTCCTCGCGGCTCAGGACGTTGGGCAGCACCCGCGGGAGCTTCGGCCCGTCCAGAAGTTCGGCCGGATTGCCGGAGGCGAGCCCCATGTCCACGCACCAGCCGAGAAAGCCGCGCAGGCACGAAAGGCGGCGCGCCAGCGTGCGCTTGCCGTCTCCCCGGCGGCGCAGCCAGACCACGAAGAGCAGAAGCTGCTCGTCGTCCAGCGCGGAGAGCGCCTGACGGGCGCTCCTCTCCTCCCCGCTCTCCTCAAGAAAGGAGGAAAGCGAGGCGATGTCCTGCCGGTAGGAATCCACCGTCATGGGCGAAAGGCCGCGCACGGCGAGAAGCTCGTCCAGCCAGCGCTCGCCGAGGGCGCGCAGACTGTCCGACGGGGCGCGCCTTGCCGCGGAAAGCGCGGTGGCACGCTCCGGCTTTTTCTCTTCTTCCTGCGCGGGAGCGTCGATGACGGCCTGCGCCGCAAGAAGCGCGGACGCATCCTCCGCGGGCCGTGCCTTGCGTGGCCGGCCGCGCCCGCGTTTCACGGGCCTGTCCCACGGCTCAAGGGCGCCGCCTTCCGCGGTCCCCGCCTTTTCTGCCGTCATGCTGACCTCCTCTTCCGGGCCGCGCCTTGCGCCGGCCCGCACGTCAAGGGTAACGGCCCGCGGCCACGGCGTCAACTTTCGAGGAACTCCGGGCTGTCGGCCTTACGCGCAACGGCGCGCGGAGGAGGCCTCAACGCCCCTGCCGGAACGCCGGCCCCGCCAGAAGCCGCCCGCCGAAGCGCCGCTCTCACGGCCTCCCCCTTCTTTTCGTGAAAAAAATAACGCCCTGCGCCCCGGGCACGATTTTCTCTTCACGGCCGGAAGGCGGCGCAGAAAAGCCCGAAATCATGACGGAGCCTTCCCCCGCCAGCCGCCGCGTCCGGACGGACGCTTCTTCCGAAAAGCCGCGCATTCCGGCCGGATACGCGCATTTTCGCTCCTCTTTTCGCCGCTTCCGGATTCCCGGCGGCAGCGTTGTCCCACCACGCCGGCCTTCCGCATCGCCACGCAGTTTTTTCCGCACGGCCTGCCGGAAGAATTCATACATATCGGATTTGTCGCTCTCCTCCCCTTGCGTTTAGGGCATCATGCAGGTATCGTTGTTGCGCAAAAAGGAACCAGGGGTCCGTTACAGACCCTGAACAACCTTCTAGTCCTGCCGGGTGCCGCCTATAATGAAAAAATATCTGCCGATTCTGGGAAAGCTGCTTGTCCTCGCCATCTGTCTGCTGGCCTGCTGGCTGCTGTACGACAAACTCAAGCGCTACAGCATGGAAGACATCATCGACAGCATCCTGCACATCCGGCATCGGCAGCTTCTCATGGCGGTGGTACTCGTCATCCTCAACTACGCCATTCTCGTGGGGTACGACTGGCTCGCGGTCAAGGCCATACACCGCCGCCTGCCCTTTCGCCGCATCTGTCTCGTGTCCTTCGCCGGTTCGGCCATAAGCTACAACCTCGGCGCGCTGCTCGGCGGCACCACGGTGCGCTACCGGCTCTACAGCGCCTGGGGCTTCCACCCCATCGACATCGTGCGCCTCGTGCTCATGCTCGCCGTCACGTTCTGGATCGGCGCGCTCGGCCCCGCCGGCGGCGTGCCGCCC
>CALUPQ010000171.1 GCA_944322695.1 uncultured Mailhella sp.
AACCGCCGGAAAGCGTACCGAATGCGGCAGGCCCGCGGACTCCGGCCGTGCCTGCGGCGCGCAGGGCGGCCTCCATGCCCTGCCCCGCGACAAGGTCGGCTCCCTGCAGCGTCAGGGCCATTCCGGCAAGGTACCCTTCGGAAAGAGCCTTGCTCTTTCTGCCTGCAACCGATGCAGCGGAATTGACGGCAACGGCATAAAGACTGTTGTCATCCGTTTTCAGGGCGAACTCATATTCCATGGTGGAACCCTGGGTACCGCTTACCGTATCCTGTGCATATCCGTCGCTTTTCAGACCTCCGGCGCTGTTTGTGAGCAGAGTAATCGTATCGCCCTTCTGCAGGGGAGCTGCGCCGCCTTCCAGGACAACTGAGGAGATGCTGCTGTTGCTGATGCCGGTACCGGCCGTATCCGTAAGGGTAATCACCGTATCGCCGGACCTGATTGTCTCGGGCAGATAAAAACTGTATTTCTCGAAGTTCAGCACATTGGCGGCCGTCAGTCCCGCACCGTGAATTTCCAGACTGTTGCCCGTGCGCACATCGCCGGCACCCCCCGAGGAGGAAGGGGTAATCTCAACCTTGCCGCCGTACAGATAGGACCCGCTCAGGTCGGGATTATTGAGGATGACCATTCTGTTGTTGGTCGCACTGTATGCAAGGGAACTTGTCCAACTGAAGATATACCCCGAGACCACGTCTATATCTGTCAGCGAGCCGCCGTCCAGAATGACGGTGTTGTTTTCCGCAGACAATGCAGTACTCCACCCCGAAAGGTTTTGGCTCCTTCCACCGTAAACATTCTGTCCGTTCCGGAGGGTTATGCCCTGAACCACAACCCTGTTATAAGAGGCATCGGCCTTCCCTCCTTGTTTCTCCGTCTCGGCAATCCCACCAATGATGACAGCGGCATCTTCCCCGGTAGCTTTCAATGTTCCACCGGTGACGATGACGCTGTTGTTCCTGGATATCGACTGAAACGCCGAAGCATCTCCGCCGAAAGCGCCGCTCAGCTCACCGCCGTTGACAACAACGCTGTTGCCGCATGCCTCGGCGTAGCCGGATTCTTTGTCGCCTCCCGCATAAGCCCCCTTCACGGCGTCGATTATATTGCCGCCGTTGATGATGACGCTGTTGCTGTTGGTTATGGCGGTACCTGTGTCGCCAATGCCAACGGCATATGCGCCGTAAACTATGGTGCGGTCAGGTGAACCCGATGAAGGTTTGCTGCCGACGACATTGCCCCGGTTTATGATGACAATATTTTCATTGGCTGTGGCAGGAGCTCCTCTATGGCGTACATAGCCGCCCTAAATCCGGCCCGCATCGCCGCCTTCCATAGTCAGGCGATTTCCTGAAGTTGAGTCAAAACCATCTGCATCCGATATGTTTTGTTCCTTCTTCCAGTATCCTCCGACGAAAGCCAGGTCTGAATCTCCGGTTGTAATTGTTACCGAGTTGTTGTCGCCATCTGTTCCGTTCGTGCCTATTTTATAGACTATACCATTGTAGATAAGAGTGTTGTCTTGAAAGCCGCTGTCGCCCAGCGCCTGCCGGGGCGCGGTAAGGAAAGCGGCCAGCATCAGCAGAAGAGCGGCTTTTCGCCACATGGTACTTGTACCCGTTGTCTGCTTCATGGATACTCCTCACATGCGTTTTGGAGGCTGAACGCAGGTCGATGCCGTTTTCGGAAAGAGTCCTTTATTTTTCCAAGTTAGATAAAATAAAGACAACTGTCCAGTCCGCATCGGCGTCGATGGCTTGCGGAAATAACACGGCTCACGGCAACGTCCTGTCATCATGTCGGGAAATATCCCCGGCCGCCTAACCGACAGAAAAGGGCCCCTTCCGAAAAAGGGGCCCTTTTCTGGTTACGGTTGCGGCAGACGGCTACATTTCCGGAGGCAGTTCATTGAGCTGGGCCTGCGAGAACACAGGACCGTCCAGGCACACGTACTTGCCGCCGAGGTTGCAGCGACCACAGATGCCGATGCCGCACTTCATGCGGCGTTCAAGGGTGGTGATGATGTTCTCATCCTTGAAGCCCATTTCACGGAACGCCGCCAGCGTGAACTTAATCATGATGGGCGGGCCGCAGAGCACGGCGATGGTGTTGTCGGGGCTGGGAGCAAGCTCCTTGAGCACGTTGGGAATCATGCCCACGCGATGAGGCCAGTTCGGAGCCTCACGGTCGATGGTGAGCGTGGTGTGCAGCACATCGCTTTCAAGCCAGCCGGGAAGGTCGGCCTTGTAGGCCATGTCTTCCGGAGAACGCGCCCCGTACAGCAGGCTGAGCTTGCCGTACTCGGAAGCGTGTTCCATGACGTGCAGCATGATGGTACGGATGGGCGCCATGCCTATGCCGCCGCCCACGAACACGATGTTCTTGCCCTTCCACTGCTCGTAGGGGAAATAGTTCCCCAGCGGAGCGCGCACGCCGACCTTGTCGCCGGGCTGAAGCTTGTGGATGGCGGTGGTCACCTCGCCCGCGCGCATGACGGAGAACTGCAGGTAATCCCTGCACGAAGGCGGGGTGTTGATGACGAACGTGGACTCGCCCACGCCGAACACGGAAAGCTGTCCCACCTGACCGGGCTGGTAGGTGAAGCTGTTCCATGCCTCTTCATTGTCAAAGCGCACACGGAACGACTTGATGGTCGGAGATTCCGTGATGACTTCCAGAACCGTGGCGACTTCAGGCAGGTAAGGATTCTTGCTGCAGCCGCAGTTATGTTCGCTCATATTCTCTCCTTACCTCTTCTTGGCCTTGCTTTTGGAAGAAGACCGGGAGCCGGACTTCGCAGTCCTCGCAGCGGGAGCCTTGGCCTGAGCAGGCTCCTTGACCGGGGCCGCTTCTGCAGGAGCTTTCTCAGCGGGAGCGACGGCTTCGGGAGCCACTTCCGCCGCGGGGGCTTCCGCTGCGACCTCGGGCGCTTCGACGGCTTCGGCCGCAGGCACTTCCGCCACCGGAGCCGCTTCGACAGGCACTTCTTCGACAGACACCGCCACCTCAACGGGAGCGGCGGCTTCAGGCGCGGCTTCCACAACCACGCTTTCCACGACCGTTTCCTCCACGGCGGGCGCGGGGGCCTCGGCAGGAGCCTCGGCGTCCTCGAACACCAGCGAGGAACCTTCCACGGCGGCCTTCACCATGTGACGGATGTCCAGCGACACGGGGCAGCTCACCACGCAGCGGCCGCAGCCCACGCAGGAGAAGAAGCCGTCGTAGCGCTCGGGGTAGAAGCTGAACTTGTGGCTCACGCGGTTGCGCATGCGGTCGGCCTTGGAAGGACGGGGATTGTGCCCGCTGGTTTCCAGGGTGAACAGCGGGGTCATGCAGGAATCCCAGCTGCGCAGACGGCGACCGTCCAGCTGCGAGCCTTCATCGGTAATGGTGAAGCACTGGCAGGTGGGGCACAGATAGGTGCACGCACCACAGGAAAGGCACTTGACCGTTTCCTTTTCCCAGAAGGCCTTGTCCGTGAAGCGGGAAGCCACCTTTTCGGCCACATGGGTCAGCGTGGAGGGAGAAGGCAGGGAGGAGGCGGCAGCTTCGTGGGCGGCCTGCACGTCCCCGGCCTTGTCCGCAGCGTCGGCGAAGCCGGCGTCGGCAACGAGGGCCTGTCCCTTCTCCGTCACGACTTCGAGCACGAAGCCGCCTTCCACGGCGGTGAAGAGGATGTCCGAGCCTTCCTTGTCGGAGGGATTGCTGCCCACCCAGTTGCAGAAGCAGGAGGAAAAGGCCGAGGGGCACGCCTGAGTCACGATGACGGTGGCCTCGCGGCGGGCGCCGTAGTACGGGTCCTTGAACGGTCCTTCCAGATAGGGGCGGTCGAGCACCACGAAGCCGCGGGCGTCGCAGGGGCGGCAGCCGAAAAGCACCGTGGGTTCGGCCACGCAGGGGTTCTCCAGCGTGGTGGTCAGCTTGGAAGCATCTTCGGCGTCCTTCACGGATTTGAAGGTCACCAGAGTTTCGCACTGCGGCAGCATGGCCTGCTTCGGAGAAGCAGTGGCGCGGCGAAGCAGCGCGGCGATGTCGGCGGAAGCGAGCTCTTCGGCCGACTGGGGACGATAGACCACACTGGGGCCTTCCTGACGGGGAGCCAGCACGCGATAGCCTGAGGCAATCTTGGCAAGCCAGCCCGTCAGCTCTTTCGGTGTTGCGAAAAGGAGACTGCTCATGCCAGTTCATGCTCCTTGATAGTCGGTTCTTCCACCTGATAGGTGAGCAACGGAGGCGTGGCGTTCACATCGAGGCCCGCTCCGTAATTGAATATCTTCTGAATGGTGCGGCCGAACTGCTGCTTGAGCGCAAACACGGGAATGTCCATGGGGCAGGCGCGTTCGCATTCGGTGCAGCCCGTGCAGCGCCCGGCGAGATGCTGGGCGTGGATGAGCTGGAAGAACAGCTTCTGCTGCACGGTGTCTTCCTGCGTGACCCACGCGGGGTCGCGGCTGTCGGACACGCAGTGGTCACGGCACACGCACATGGGGCAGGCGCCGCGGCAGGCGTGGCAGGCAATGCAGCGCTCCATCTGGCCCTTCCAGTAGCCCATGCGTTCCTCGAGGCTCAGGGAGTCGAGGAAGCGCAGTGCCGGGCTGCGACCGTCGGCCGGAGCCTCGGGCTCGGTGGTGGGCTTGCCCACGAACACGTCGGAAACGACGGCGTTGGGCTTGACGCAGGTGCGGCACTTGTCCTGCGCCACTTCCGCCATGGTCATTTCGTATTCCTGACCGGCGGCGGTGACGACAATCTTATTGCCGCGGCCCACGCAGCCTTCAATCTTCGCGCCTTCAGGCAGCTTGGCGAGAATGCGGGACACGTTCACGGTACCGTTGCAGCCCATGCCGAAAATCTTCACCTCTTCGCGGGTGATGAGGTTTTCGGCCAGAAGTTCCACCACGCCCTTGCTGTCGCAGCCCTTGACCACGACACCAATCCTGCGGCCCTTGTACTGGGGCAGATAGACGGCGAGGTTGTGCACGTTGAAGGGGCCCCAGATGAGGGAGTCCACTTCCTCGGGCGTGGTCATGAACACGGGCTCCGCATGGATGGCGTCAAAGCCCTGCTTCCAGCCGAGCACGCCTTCCAGACCTTCCGCAAGAGCGTCCTTGATGGCCTGCTTGAGTTCGGGCAGGGAGGGATGCTCGCCGCAGCCGAGGGGACGGATGGATTCCACGAGTTCCTCGGGACGGTCGTAGCGGGCGGGGACGTCATCCCAGCGCGGAGCCGGTCCGAGGGCGTGGATGCGGTTCGTGAAGTTGGTGACCACGTCCTTCCAGCGCTGACCTTCGGAAGCGGAAACCCAGGTGTACTCGAAGCGGTCGGGGTTGATGCCGATGACGGGCAGGAACTGCTTGAGCAGCTCCAGACGGCGGCGGGCGTAGTAGTTGCCCGCGGA